>CALMZW010000045.1 GCA_937870605.1 uncultured Synergistaceae bacterium | reverse complement strand
TTGTCGGCGTCATTGCGGAGTATAATCCGTGCCACAAAGGGCACCTGGATCATCTGAAAAAGAGCCGGGATTCTCTCTGCGCCGAGGTTGTTATCGTCGTTCTCTCGTCGTATTTCACACAACGCGGAGAGCCTGCCGTCTGTTCTCCGGTTTCCCGTTCGAAGATGGCGATCCTTGGCGGAGCGGATATCGTGATACAGCTGCCATCCGCGTTTTCCTGCCAAAACGCCGGAGTCTTCGCTTCTGCGGCCGTTGATTTGCTTGCAGCAACAGGAATCGTATCTCATATTTCTTTCGGGATGGAAACTCCGGGACAGGATATGACCCAAATCCTTGACATTCTAATTCACGAACCCGATGCTTTCAAGACCGCGCTTCGGCGATTCCTTGACGACGGGCATTCTTTCCCGAAGGCGCGATCCCTTGCGCTTCGAGCCGCGTGTTCCGTGGACGAGTCGTTCTTTTCCGGATCCAACGACATTCTTGCGCTCGAATATGCGAAACGCATCGCGGAGCGGCAATATCCGATCCGGCTTTTTCCGGTCCAGCGAACCGGCAGCCCCCACAGGAGCGCCTCTCTGGAAAACGACATGCCGAGCGCGGGAGCGCTGCGAAACGCCCTCTTGCGAAGAGATTCCCCGGAGGATGTCCGACACGGCGTTCCGGAATTCGCGTACGATGTGCTTGTCGAAGAAGAACGTAAGGGAAGAATATGCAGTTCTTCCGAAAGACTCTGGCGGATCACGCGGATTATCCTGTCGCGGGAAACGGCCGAATCGCTCCGCGCCTTCGCAGGAATCAGCGAAGGGATCGAAAACCGAATCCTGCAGGAAAAAGAACGTTCCGGTTCGTTTGAAGATCTCGTTTCCGCGTGTACGACCCGCCGGTATGCACGAAGCAGAATACGGCGCACGCTTCTGCACATACTCCTCGGACTCACGCACACTGCGAATTCCCGTTTCCAGAAATCCGGACCGCAGTATATCCGAATCCTTGGATACACCGAAGAAGGCAGGAAAGCGCTTGCGCGAATGAGACACACAGCCGCCCTGCCCGTGCTGTCGCGATGGTCCTATAGAAAAAGCGCCGCGGAAAGAGATCTCCTCGATTTTGAACAGCGGTCGTCGATTCTTTGGGAAGCCTTGCTTCCCAGCCCCGCTTTCGGAGAAATCCGCAAGGAGCATCCCTAAATCTTTTCCCTCTTCGGATTCGGAAATCTTTCCCGGAGACGTCTGAAAACTCCCGGGGGCACCATATCCTGCACGGATCCTCCAAACGCGAAGACGTCCTTGACCGCATGGCTCGAGAGATACGAATACCTGGCTTCCGTTACGATAAACAGCGTTTCTATCTCCGGAGCGAGCTGCCGGTTCATCAGCGCCAGCTGGAATTCATATTCGAAATCCGAAAGAGCGCGCAGTCCCCGTATGATGACCCTGCTCTGTTCCCGCCGCAGATAGTCCACAAGCAACCCCTCGAAGGCCGTCACGCGCACGTTTGGGAGGTGGCTGAGCGCCTCTCTCGTCATATGCTGACGCTCTTCGACGCTGAAGCTCGCCTTCTTCTGGGGATTCAAAAGAATGCTCACAAGCAGTTCGTCAAAGAGCGCCGCCGCACGTTCCGCAATATAGACGTGTCCGTTCGTGATCGGATCGAACGAACCGGGGTAAACAGCCCGAACGGCCCGTTTCACGAGACATTCCCCCTCAGGCGAAAAAATGAAACGGCGCTTTCGCCGTACGTGCGCTCGTCGGACAGAACGAATCCTTCGGGAGGAACTCCGACAATCGGCTCACGCACGGATCGTTCGATGATAAAGATACAATCCGCCGAACAGATGGCCGCGTTTTTGCCGACAAGGGAAAGCGTTTCGGCAACAAGTCCGGACTCGTAGGGAGGATCCGCAAAAATGACATCGAAACGGTAGTTTCGGCGAAGCAGCCAAGAGAAACACCGACGAACATCCAGAGAGAGAACGACGAACGAATCGTCCGGGCTCTCGGGCGCGTTGTTCTTGATCTCCCGGGCGCGATCCCGCAAGGCTTCGACGGCGACGACGGGTTTCGCGCCTCTCTCCCGGGCCGCCAGGGAAATCCGCCCCGTTCCGGAGAAAAGATCCAGAAAGCTCTTCCCCTCCAGGTCTCCGAGAATGCTGAAGACGGCCTGAAGAACCTTTCCTGTTGTCGGGCGAACTTCCTTCATGGCAGATCCCGTTCGTTTCCCGAACAGTCTCCCGATTCGACGGATCCGTCGCCCGAGCCGTCAAGCCGTGATGCGAGGTCCTCGACGGATTTCCGCACGGCCGGCGTAATGAAAGGGAATGAATACGGATCGATCTTGACGATTCCCCGGTCGTCCTCGGAAAAAATCCGAAGACGGTATTTCTGTTCGAATCCCTGATCGATGGCGATGGTCTCGATAAGTATTATTCCATCGTCCGATTGGAACGCGTTTCTGTATACCCAGAGTCCCTCTGAAAGTGTCCCCCCCTGCCCATCGAATCCTTTCCACAGAGCCAGTGCAGGAAGCGGACCCCGAAAGCGAGCGTGCATATCCAAATCCTCCCCGAGAGAAATTCTTTTCGTTGTCTCCTGCTTCGTCTTCCGGGCGTTCAGAACGAAAATCGAGCGCCCCAGCGCAAGCCATTTCCGTTCGTATTTCGTCGTGACAGAACGC
>CALMZW010000044.1 GCA_937870605.1 uncultured Synergistaceae bacterium | reverse complement strand
CCAAGCTTCGAGCAACCGATCATAAGCGCGTTCGACATGTTGTTGCGGCCATCTCCGATGTATGCCAGACGAAGGCCCTTCAGGTTCTTCCCGAAATTCTCACGGAGCGTCATAAAATCCGCAAGCACCTGGGTCGGGTGGTCCACATCGGTCAGTCCGTTCCACACCGGCACCCCGGAATGCGTCGCAAGGCCTTCGACGACTGACTGAAGAAACCCGCGATACTGGATGCCGTCGAACATGCGCCCAAGGACACGCGCGGTATCCTTGAGATCTTCTTTGGCGCCGAGGTGAATATCGTTTTTTCCAAGGAACTCCGGATGCCCGCCCTCGTCGATGCAGGCCACAGTAAAGGCGCATCGCGTGCGCGTCGAGGCCTTTTCGAAGATCAGTGCGATATTCTTGCCCTGAAGGCTGTTTCCGCGGATTCCTGCTCTCTTTTTGGCCTTGAGATCATCGGCCAGATCAAGCATATAGAGTATTTCTTCTTTCGAGAAATCCTTCAGCGTGAGAAAACTTCGCCCTTTCAGATTGACCGGCATGAATTATCTCTCCTTTCAGGTAATCGGCTGTGGATCAATCGCATTTCGTTGCGCATCCTTCGGAAAAAGCGCGAAAAAGGACGGGAATATACGTCGGAATATCCTCAAAAGCGCACCCGCCTATGCGCTTCCCTTTGGAAAAGACTACCACGCCGCCCTGCGACCCTGCAATCCCGATATCTGCGTGTGCTGCTTCGCGGGGGCCGTTCACCTCGCATCCCATGACCGCCAGTTCCGTTCCGTCCGGCAAGAGTGAGAAGTACGGCTCGAGAATCGGGAGAATCAGACGGACGTCAAGGCGTTTTCTCCCGCAAGTCGGACAGGAAATGAGGTTGATTCCCCGTTTTCTCAGATCAAGCGATCTCAGAATGTGATACCCCGCGCGTACTTCCATTTCAGGCGGCTCGGAAAGACTGACGCGGATAGTGTTTCCGATTCCCTGGGCAAGGAGAAGCGCGATCCCGACGGAGCTTTTGACGATTCCTCCCATGCCTGCTCCGGCTTCCGTAATCCCGATATGCATCGGATAGTCCGGGTACAGCCGGGAAAGGAGCGCTACGCAGGATACGGTCTCGCGAACCGCAGATGACTTGGCGGATAGGATTATGTTATGAAATCCGAGCGATACAAGGGATTCCATCTGCTCCCCTACTGCGAGCGCAAGCGCGGAGGCACGGTCCCCGGAAGCGTCGCGAAGCTGTCGTTCATTGACGGATCCGCTGTTCGCTCCGATGCGGATGACGACGTTGCGTTCTGAGGCGAGGGCTACGATGTCACGGAGCGATCGAAGCGGTATGTTTCCGGGGTTGATCCGGATCGAGGGGCATCCGATTTCCATTGCCGCCATAGCCAAAAGCGGATCGAAGTGTATGTCGGCCATTATGGGGATCGTTGCTGCTTTGATCAGGCGAGCCAGTTCTCCCTGAAAACGAATATCCGGGAAAGCGACACGAAGAAGTTCGCATCCCTCTTTTGCAAGCTCAAGGGATTGCGAAAGACACGCTTCTTCGTTCGAAAGCGGAATCTTCAGCATGCTTTCGACCCGGACAGGAGCGTTTCCGCCGATAGTGAGTCCGTTTATGTCGACCTGACGCACTGTAACCAACCTTCCTTCAAAAACTATTTCGAAAAGAAAATCTTTGATATGTCATTCCAAGTAATAAAAACAATAAGTCCTATCAATATTATAAAACCAACGTAATGAATAAAGCCTTCCGTCTTTTCCGGAATACGTTTCCCCGTCACTATCTCTCCAAGGATAAAAACAAGTCGCCCCCCGTCGAGAGCCGGAAATGGGAAAAGGTTGAGAAGTCCGAGATTCAGGCTGATCAACGCGAGAAAAGAGATGAACGTCCACCATCCTCTTCTTGCGGCATCACCGGCCATGGATGCGATGCCTACAGGCCCGGCGACGTCCATGTCCGATTTTCCGGAGATCCAGAGTCCGATATTCCGGATCATTTCAACGCTCATGGAAATCGTAAATCCGAATGCGGAAGAAAGCGCCTGATGCGGAGGATATCGTTTCAAAGAGGGACGTATTCCAAAGACGGGAACTCCCGAACCGGAATCGTTGGGGATATCTACGGTAAGGGTCTTGAGAAAGCCGGATCGATCGATCTGAAAGACGACCGGTCCCTTCATGGCCTGATTCCGAATAGCCTCGGACATCTCTTTCCACGAAGCGACGGCTTGATCGTTGACGCTTCGAACCTCGTCACCAACTTGTATGCCGGCTCTTTCTGCGGGGTATCCCGGCATTATCTCGCCGATACGAGTGCTTTCCACATCAAGCGTTCCATGAGCGACGAGAAAAAATGCCGTCAGGAGCAGCGCAAGGATCATATTGGCGAGAGGACCGTTGAAAAGGATGAAAAAACGTTTCCAGGCAGGTTTTTCCATGAAGGAGCCTCCGGGGGGAACGACCTCTTCCCCCTCTTCCTCCAGCCCGCCGAGTCGAACGAATCCTCCGAGGGGAACAGCCCGCACCGCCCACATCGTCGCTCCGCGCATTCTCGAAGCCAGGACGGGACCGAAGCCGAGGGAAAATTCGTGGACGTGCACACCGGCCGCCCTTGCCGTCAGGAAATGCCCCATCTCATGGACTATCACGCAAATTGCGATGACACAGGCAAAAGAAACAATGCTGACGATCATAGCGTTTTCTTCCCTCCGTATTCTTTCTGCGCGTTACATTATCTGACGCAAAAACGTCTGCAACATTCCCGGCCGAGCCCGACGAGAGCCACCGCTTCTTCCAGAGATTTAGGAGCCGGCCCGCTATAGGCTTCAAGTGTTCGGTCCACAACAACCGGAATATCGGTGAAGGCCAATTGGCGGTTGAGAAAGCACTCGACGGCCGACTCATCGGCTCCGACGAGCAACGACGGATACGCGCCGCCTCTTCTCCCCGCCTCTTTCGCGATTGTCAGGGATGGGAAACGGATCGGATCCGGTTCTTCAAAAGGGATCGTTCTGCCGTGAAGCGTCTCCGTTTTCAGCGATGGGAAACGGAGTGGAAGGCGATCAGGAAACGACAGCGCTACAAGGGAAGGCAGACGCATATCAGGCGCGCAGGCTGCGATTTTCATCGTACCGTCACAAAATTCGACGATTCCGTGAGCAAAGGAGCCCGGAGAGAGAATCGCCTCGACGCGATCGATCGGCATCGAAAACAACAGTGACGCTTCTATGATTTCAATTCCTTTGTTCATCATCGTCGCGCTGTCGACACTGATTTTGGTCCCCATGGACCAGACGGGGTGCCGGATGGCGTCTTCGGGCGTCACGCACGAAAGCTGTTCCCGGGAATACGTCCGAAAAGGCCCGCCTGATGCAGTAAGGATGAGGCGATTGACGGATTCCGGACTCTCACTGCGGAGACATTGCCAGATCGCATTGTGTTCGCTGTCGAGCGGCCGAATCTGGTCCTTCCGCGAAACTTTCGGAAGAACCCAAGGGGCTGCGACAAGGATGCTTTCCTTATTGGCGAGCGATACGTCCTTTCCCGTCTCTAACGCGCGAATGAGCGCGGGAATCGCAGCAGTTCCTGAAGAGGCGAACACGACATGGTCGGCATCAGGCAGTTCTGAAAGCCGAAGAAGTCCTTCCGCCCCTTCGAGACAGGATATCGAATTCCCCGCGAATGTGCGGAACATTGCCGCTGATCCCGGGTCAGACAAACATACGGCTTTGCAGGAGAACTCCCGAGCCAGACGGTGCAAAGAATCCGCACTCGAATGAGCCGCTATGCCGACAACGGAGAAATACTCGGGGTACGTCCGGCAGACATCGAGAACGGAAGATCCGACGCTTCCGGTGGCGCCGATAACGACGATCCGAACGGGAGGTTTCATCGAAGAACCACCGCAAACAGAAAATACGTCAGGATTCCGTTGATAAGAATGCTGTCGAATCGGTCGAGAACTCCTCCATGGCCGGGGATGGCTTCACCGCTGTCCTTCACGCCATATTCGCGCTTGAGCAATGATTCGGCGAGATCCCCCATCTGACCGACAATCCCGCAGATGACTCCGATATACAAAATGGGGGCAGGAGGCAAATCGATTTCGTAAGCGAAAAAGCCGGCGCTTAAGAGACTGCCTGCAACGCCACCGATAAACCCTTCCCATGTTTTTCTCGGGCTCACGTTGTCGCAGAGCGAAGTGCGTCCCCAACGGCTTCCCATGATGTAGGCGAAAACGTCGCAGCTCCATGTGCAGACAAACAGGGCGAACAGAAGATATCTTCCCGATGGGAGTTCGCGCAACATAAATATGCAGGTCCATGGAACCACTATGAAAAGAATGCCTGTGACCAATCCCCCGGCGTTGGAAACGGCGGAGCTGATCCCGGAGAATTGTCGACGCAGGATTTCGATGAGGAAAACGGCGAACGTCGCCAGGGAAAGCGTGAGATACAACGAGAAGGATCTGGCCCCATGGTACGCGGATATCATGACGACACAAGCAGCGATATACCCGATTCCCCTGGAAAGCTTCAGTTGTTTTCCGAGTATACGGTAAAACTCGTTCAGTGACAGAAAAGAGAGTGAAAAGCAAAGGGCGGCCCAGTAGACTCCTCCTGAATGGATGGAGCCGAGAACCGCAAGGACAATCAACGAGCCGCTTGCGGCGCGAACAAACAATTCACGATGTGCCGAGTTGAACGTTGCCATATCGTCGCTCCCGTTTCGAAAAAGCGGACAGTGCTTTGTCCAGTTCGTTTTCGTCGAAGTCAGGCCACAGCGACTCCGAGAAATAGAGCTCGCTGTAGCTTGCCTGCCAGAGCCAGAAGTTGCTGAGGCGCATCTCGCCGCTTGTTCGTATGATAAGGTCCGGATCGGGGATGTCGGGAAGGTAAAGATATCTACGAAAGGCTTCTTCGTCAAGCTCCCGGTCGTAGCCTTCTTCTCGTATGCGACGGAACGCATCGAGTATTTCCTGTCTTCCGCCGTAATTCAGGCACGCTATCAGCGTCATGCGCGGATTCTCAAACGAAGTCTCTTTTTGTGCGTATTCAAGGAGATCCCGCAGGTCCTGGGGGAAGAGGTCGATTCGCCCGGCGATTCGCAAGCGCACGTTTTCCTTCGCTAGTTCCTGAACCTTCCGTCGCGCATACGATCGAAACAGCGCCATGAGCCCAAGGACTTCTGTCTTCGGACGCTTCCAGTTCTCCGTGGAGAACGCGTAAATCGAGAGATACCGAATTCCGCGTTCCGCAGCGGCGCGTACGATTCGAACGAGGGCGGACGCGCCGGCCCTGTGTCCGAGAATTCTGGGGAGCATCCGCTTTCGCGCCCATCGCCCATTCCCGTCCATAATGATTGCACAGTGCACCGGAACGGACTTCTCTTCCCGTGTCATTCCGTCGCTCCCTCAGAGGTTGAGCGGGACGCTTCCGCCGCTGCCTTCCATCGCTTTCGAAGCTCCTGAACATCCTGCCACGTGAGATGCTTCGGACTTCCGACCTTGCGCGAATCATTCCGGAGAAGGTAACTCGGATGAAACATGGGAAAGAAGTCTATGCCTCTCCACGTGAGCCATTTTCCACGAACGGAACTGATTCCTTCCGTCGTTTTCATGAGCCATTTCAGCGGCGTGTTTCCGAGACAAACAATAATCCGGGGATTGATCAGCGCTATCTGGGACTCGAGATACTTTCCGCAGGACATCATTTCCTGCACCGTCGGCACTCTGTTTTGCGGAGGTCTGCATTTGACGACGTTAGTAATATACGCTTCATCACGTCTGATGCCGCCCGATTCGAGTATTTGCGTCAACAGCTGTCCGGCGCGCCCGACAAAGGGGCGCCCCTGAATGTCCTCGTCGGCCCCGGGCGCCTCGCCGATGAACATAACCGGGCTTTTTCTGTCGCCTTCTCCGGGAACGACCTTTGTCCTTCCTTCCGAAAGCGGGCACTCCGTACAGTTTTCCAGACAGGAATGAAGCATGTTCCATGCTTCATCAGATTTGTTCGCTATTTCTCCATTTCCCGGGGAGAATGGGAAATCCGCTGCGTTCATCCGACTCCACTCCCTGAATGAGGACATCGACGGATGAGACGTCCATGCCCGCCAAATATCGAACTGCGAAAACGATTCGCCGTCTCAAAGCTCTTCCGGCGGCCAACAAGCTGAAACGCCCAAGATAGAAATCCACGAAAATCTCGATTCGTATCGAGTCTTCCATAGGAAAAATCTTGATTTCACGGATTCCTTTCGACTGGACGCTGCGGCGTGAAACGTGATCGACGATATCCGCCACGGCGGTAGGGGCGATGCTGAGCGTTCCGTAAAAGCTGAAAGGAGGACATACGATGGTGCGTTCGCCCTCGTCACGTCCGGGGTGCTTGAAAAAATCCCGGATATGTCCGACGAGCTTTCCCGTGAAATTCCGGCGAACCTGGGCGCGAATGACAGGAATGATATGTTGCCCCTTTTCGTGTCTTTGGCGGAGGGCGCATCGTATTTCTTCCTTTGTGGCGACATCGGTGATGTCGATAATCTTTTCCGGAAGGGGAAGACCGAGCGCCGCAATAATCTTTTCGGCCATGGAAAGAGATGTGGCGATCACCATGACTTTGCAGGGACATTCTTTTGAAAGAACGTCGATAACGGTTTCCTTGTGATCTTCGTACTGAAAAAGAGCACGTCGTATCGCTCGGACGAGGTTCTTTTCGCCCTTGGCGCTCTTCCCGGCGAGAATCCGGCCGTCGGCAATCAACAACCCGTCGTCAATGATAAAATCCACGTCGTTCCAGCGGGCGACGAGTTGCGCCCGCAGACTCTTTCCCGTTCCCGCCGGACCGACAAACGCGACAACGCGAACCGTAGACAACTTTATTTTCATACGAGACAGAAGCGTCTCCTTCCGGATTTTATTGATGTTCTTTGGCCGGATCGCCCGAAAGAGCCGATGTCTTTGTATTCAAGGGATCAATCGGAATGACGTCGATTCGTCCGCCCAGGGATCGCAGCTTCTGTTCGATGTTCTCGTATCCTCTCCGGAGATGTCCCAGCTGGCACACTTCCGTTGTATCCTGCGCGGCGAGTCCCGCAAGAATGAGAGCGGCTCCGGCACGGAGATCGGTGACGCAGACGTCCGCGCCGTAGAGACCGGCAACGCCTGTAACCACCGCTGACGTTCCCTGAATCTCGATTTTCGCGCCCATTTTGTTCAGTTCGCTTGCGTGCAAAAAACGCGACTGAAAAATACTTTCCTGAATAACGCTCGTTCCTTCGGCAAGACACAACGTCGCCATTATTTGGGGCTGGATATCGGTCGGGAAGCCGGGGTACGGAAGCGTTTTCAGGGAAACAGCCTTGAGGCGTCCGTCCGGACGAACTGTTGCGCTGTCTTTTGTCAGCTCAATCGATGTCCCCGCTTCCTCAAGTTTTGCGACAAGAGAATCGATATGACCGGGAATAATGTTTTCCACAGTCACGTTGCCGCGGGTAATCACTCCGGCGAGGAGATAGGTGCATGTCTCAATGCGATCCGGGATAATCTGCGTTTCGGCGTCGTGAAGCGACGACACTCCCTGAATCCGGATGATGCCGGTTCCTTCTTCTCTGATGATGGCGCCCATCGAAGAAAGGGCTTCCACGAGATTGTGAATCTCCGGTTCACGCGCCGTGTTCTCAAGGACGGTTTCTCCTTTTGCGAAGACGGCGGCCATGATGAGGTTTTCCGTCGCTCCAACGGACGGGAAATCCAGATAAATACGTGTGCCGACCAGGCCGTTGGTGCGCGCGTGAACAGCGCCGTGAACGAGTTCGATGCTGGCTCCCATTCGGGTCAGTCCTTTGAGATGCAAGTCAATGGGCCTGCTTCCGATGGAGCACCCTCCGGGAAGCGGCATAATCGCGCGACCGCATCTCGCCAGCAAAGGGCCAAGAACGAGCGAAGACGCCCGCATCTTTCGGACAAGGTCTGCGGGAGTCTCCCAGGAAAGGTTTTCGGGAACGGAAATATCCATGATGTTCTTTGTGTATTCAACTGTGACGCCTAAGTGACGCAACAGATCGGCCATAGTCAGGATGTCCTGAAGGACGGGAACCCTCTTGATTCGAAGCGTATTCCCTTTGAGAAGCAGGGAAGCCGCCATTACGGGAAGAGCCGCATTCTTGGAACCTTGTGCTTCTATTACGCCGTTAAGGGATATTCCCCCATGGATTCTCATCTTACAGTCCAAACGTTATCACTCCCGCAAGGATAGTAAAAACACGAGCTTTTGTGAAACGGAGTCAAGCTAGTGAAATATATTATAAGGCAAAAAGTCGAAATCAGGAGCGATCATTGAAATATTTCAAAATAACGTCCGCTATTTTCCCGGAGGCGTTCCCGTCGCCAAACGGGTTGTTTCGAATGGTGTGATGCGCGTTTCCTGGAAAATGCACGTTGGCAAGGATCGTGTCTGCGGCGTTGAAGATATCGTCCGCAGAGGTTCCCACGAGCTTCGCGGTCCCTTCCATCATCGCTTCGGGGCGCTCGGAAACGTCCCGAAGAACAAGCAGCGGTTTTCCCAATGCAGCTGCTTCTTCCTGAATACCGCCGCTATCGCTGAGGATGAGGGAACAATGCCGCATTGCATGGACGAAACTGCCGTAATCGAGCGGTTCGGAAAAAATAACATGCGGATGCTTTCCCAACTCTTTACGGATGCTGTCTCGAACAGAGGGATTTTTATGAAGCGGGACAAGTGCGTAAAATTCTCTATGAGCTTCCAGTATTCTCCAGATCGCTTTGCATATTCCGATCAAGGGCTCTCCCCAGGATTCCCTGCGATGAGCGGTGAATACAATAAAGGGCGTATCGTCGCGTGGAATGGCCGAATTATGCTGCGATGCGGCAGAATGTCCGATGGTCCATGCCAGCGCATCGATAACCGTATTGCCCGTAATCGTAATAGAGTTGTCGGCGAATCCCTCACGAATCAGATTGGAGCGAGCGATCGGAGTGGGCGCAAAATGAAGCGAAGACAGTTTGTCCGCAAGGATTCTGTTCGCCTCCTCCGGGAATGGAATATCCATTCTCCCGCTGCGCAATCCGGCTTCGACGTGTCCGACGGGGATATGTCTATAAAAAGATGAAAGCGCGGCGGCAAACGTTGTTGTCGTATCTCCATGAACAAGAACCATTGAAGGTCGAATGGCGTCATACAGTTTCCCGCTCTCTTCTATGACCCGGGAAGTAATGTAGTCGAGCGACTGCCCCTCACGCATGACGCGAAGGTTATGGTCCGGTTCGATCTGAAAATGGGCAAATGCCTGATCCAGCATATCGCTATGTTGTCCGGTGGCAAGGGCGTAGACCCGAAATTCCGGTCTCTCCCAGAGCGCCAGAATGACGGGAGCCATTTTGATCGCTTCGGGACGCGTCCCAGCGACACAAATGACAACTTTTGGAGCATCGGCGAAAGAATGTTTCTCCGGAATCACAGAATCTCTCCTTTCAGAAGAAAAAGCCCCGCTATGACACAAATCGCCTGGAGCGCAGACAGCAGAGAGACAGCGCGTATCGTCGATATGCCGGCATCGAGCAGACGGTGATGAATATGCCCCCTGTCAGGCCGAAATGGAGACCCCGAAACCAGAAGCCGACGGAGGATGGCGAAAACCGTATCGATAACCGGTATCCCGCCTGTCAGGCCTAATGTGATGATCAGAAACAAGGGGGCCATAGCACGAAAAGACGTTTGGTATGAAAAAACGATATGTGAGGCGAAGAGAAAACCGATAAGCGTCGCTCCTCCATCACCGAGGAACGTCCGCGCTTTGGGAAAGTTCCAGGGCAGAATACCGGCGCACAAAGAAAACAACGGGAGAAAGCTGTACGCTCCGTCCAGAAATACGAGGCATGCTGAAGCCGTCATACAAAGCAAAAGACACAGCCCGTTCGCTCCGTCGATGAGATTGTAGGCGCTCGTTGTCCCGGCAATCCAGATAAGGCATATGAGTTTCAACGGTACGGGAAGCTGCAACGTTGCAGATACGACGGCAGCCGCGAAGAGATGGATACAGAAACGGAGAAAAGGGTTCACCGATACCATATCGTCCCAATACCCCGCAAGAAAAACTAAAGTCCCGCCGGCTGCCGTGTAGCGAAGAATCGGCTGATCCGAAACGGCGAGCAGCGCCCAGACGAGATAGCCGAGCCAAAGCACAATTCCCGCGCCCCGCGGCATAATCGTTGTATGCATCTTGCGCCCGCCGGGCATATCGACGATGCCGTACCGGTCGGAGAGGCGAATTGAAAGAGGCGTAATGACAAGCGCCCAAACGAAAAGGCAAAGAACGAGAACGATATGTGTTGTCACGTTCGTTGTTCCTATTTCGTCCCGAAAAGTCTGTCTCCCGCGTCACCAAGACCGGGAATGATATACCCGTGATCATTGAGATGTCTGTCGAGAGCTGCTGCGAATATTTCGACATCAGGGTGCTCTTCGTGAACTTTCGAAATTCCCTCCGGAGCGGCTATTATGGACACGAGGGATATCCGCCTGCCGCCTCTTGATTTGACGAGAGAGAGGGCCGCTGAAGCGGATCCGCCCGTCGCAAGCATCGGATCGAGGATATAAATGTCTCTTTCGGCAATATCACCGGGCAGCTTGCAATAATATTCAACGGGCAAGAGCGTGGCGGGATCCCGATACAGGCCGATATGACCCACTACCGCATTCGGTATGAGTCGCAGGATTC
Source organism: uncultured Synergistaceae bacterium (assembly GCA_937870605.1). Lineage (GTDB taxonomy): Bacteria > Synergistota > Synergistia > Synergistales > Aminobacteriaceae > CALFXN01. The sequence goes on along the minus strand of CALMZW010000044.1, from coordinate 896 downwards.
CTTCCACCATTCCGAGACCCGCCCGGAGAATGGGAATAATAGCCAGTTTTTTTCCTTCAAGCGTATATGCGCGTGTCTTTTCGAGCGGCGTCTCGACTTCGATCTCAGCGAGCGGAAGCGCACGCGTGACCTCATACACCATAAGGCCTGCAATTTCCTGAACGAGCTCCCTGAACTCCTTGACGGACGTATTTTTGTTTCGAATAATGCTGACTTTGTGCTGGACAAGAGGATGATCGCATATTGTCGCTTTTCCCTGAAAATTTGTGCGCTGCCCCGGATCCGATTCTTTCCGGTGTATTTTTTGAATCCTCGATTCGTGTCGCTCTCCCTCAAATTCGGTGGCGATCCATGTCCGTACGATGTCAAGCGCCGTTTCGTCCGATACGATGCGCGCGCCGAGCGTCAGCACGTTCGTATCATTGTGCTTTCGACTGATAACGGCGATTTCCTTGTTGTTGCAGGCGGCCGCATAGACTCCACGAACTTTGTTCGCTGCTATCGCCATGCCGATACCCGTTCCGCAAACGCATATTCCTCTGCGCGCTACGCCCTTTGAAACCGCCTCGGCCACCGCGAACGCCGCATCGGGATAGTCATACGGAGCTTCCGACTGAGCGCCATAGTCAAGAGTCTCGAATCCGAGTTCGCGGAGACGCTCTGAAAGAAAAACTTTGAGCTTAAACCCTGCATGGTCAGCACCGAGTGCAATAATCATTCGTATCATGGCCTCCTTATCCGCAACGGTTACTACTATAACACGACGGAGGCCTTCTCTATGAAGAGATGGCCTCCGTCGTGAAGATTCTTTCCGTATCTCTCTCCGGTTGGAGAAAACGCTGCGTTCGCCTGAGACTAGCTGAGCAGGGTAAGCATGACGCCTGCGGCGACGGCTG
>CALMZW010000043.1 GCA_937870605.1 uncultured Synergistaceae bacterium | reverse complement strand
GTGTAATGCCTGCGTTGTTGATCAGGACATCCGGTCCGCCGAGCGTTTCGTCGAGTTCCGCGAAAAGACGCGCGACGTCTTCGGCTTTCGATACGTCCCCGTGGAGCGGAACCGCCACGCCGCCCTCTTCGCGGATCCGATCGCAAAGTGAAAACGCGTCGTCCTTTCCGGACCTGTAGTTTACCGCAACGGCGAATCCCCGTCGGGAAAGCCCGAGCGCCACGGCGCTGCCGATTCCCTTTGATGCGCCCGTAACGAGCGCTACCTTCACAGCCGCCTTTTCAGTTCCTTCAGCCGTTTCGCAGGACATGAGCAACCTCCTCCAGTGATTCGGGAGCGCATGCGGAAAGCGTCGTCAATCCCTTCCTGCAACGTTTTACAAGTCCGGACAGAACGGTTCCCGGGCCGATTTCGGCAAAAATCGATACGCCCTTATCGGCCATGTACTCCACCGATTTGGACCACAAAACAGGGCTGTACGTCTGTTCGTACAGGCTCTTCCTGATCTCGCTCACAGAAGCGACCGACAAAGCAGATACGTTCGCCACGACGGGAATCGAGGCATCGGACCACGAACACTTTTCAAACTCCTCGGCGAGTCGGTCGGCGACGCCTCTCATAAGTACGCTGTGGAAGGGGGCGCTTACATTCAGGAGAATGGCCTTCCTTGCGCCTCTTGACTTCGCAGTTTCAATGAACTTGTTCACCGCACCGACAAGACCGGACACGACAACCTGCCCCGGTGCGTTAAAATTCGCCGGCTGACATTCCCTGTCCGGAGCGATCTCGTCACAAATCCGGCCGACGGCTTCGTCGTCCAGTCCGATGATTGCGGCCATAGCTCCCGTCCCTTCAGGCGCCGCATCCTGCATGAGAGCGCCCCGAATATGGACGAGCCGTACTGCATCCGCAAACGAAAGCACGCCTGCGGCTACGAGCGCGGTGTATTCTCCAAGGCTGTGTCCGGCGGCAAAAGCCGGGTTCACGGCCAATCCGTATTCCTGCTTCAGAACCGCCAAAGCGGCGATGCTTGTCGTCATAATGGCGGGCTGGGTCAATGCGGTCTTCTTCAGTTCTTCGTCGGGGCCCTCGAAAATGACGCGCCCCAAAGCAAATCCCAGCGCATCATCGGCCTCAGAAAAAATAGCGCGGGCAACGGAGAAACGCTCGGCAAGAACCTTCCCCATCCCGACTTCCTGCGACCCCTGCCCCGGGAAAACCAGAGCATACATCCGGCTACACCTCCCTGTTTTCAGCGTACTGCGACATTCTGGAAAAAATGCCGGCTGCATCCGAAAAAAGCATCCGAATAATCTCCGACGCAGGGAGGATGTCGTTGACGAGCGCGGCGCTTTGTCCGGCCATAACGGAGCCCCATTCGACATCCCCGTCGACTACGGCGGAACGAAGTTTTCCAGTTCCCAGAGCTTCGTACTCCTCGACGGAAGCGTTGCGTTTGTCCAGTTCGTCGAACTCCATAGTCAGTTTGTTTTTCAGACATCGAACGGGATGTCCCGTTCTGTTGCCCGTGATGACGTTGCTGCGGTCGCGCGCCTTCAGAATCGCATCCTTATAGTTCATGTGCACCGTCGCTTCTTGTGAACAGACGAAACGCGTTCCGACCTGAACTCCTTCCGCCCCGAGAGCGAAGCCGGCGGCGACGCCCCTGCCGTCGGCGATTCCGCCCGCAGCTATGACCGGAATCTCCACGGCATCGACCACCTGCGGAACCAGGACCATAGTCGTCAATTCCCCGATGTGTCCGCCTGCTTCCATTCCTTCCGCCACAACCGCGTCCGCGCCCTGCTTCTCTACCCTTTTCGCCTGGGCGACGGAAGCGATAACGGGAATGACGATCGTGCCGAGCGGCTTCAGGCGCTCAAGCACTTTTCCGGGACTTCCCGCACCTGTCGTCACCACCGGGACCTTGTGTCGCTGCGCGAGATCCACCGCCGCGTCGACTGTCGGAGACATGAGCATGATATTGAGCCCGAAAGGCCTGGTCGTCATCGTACGGACCTTGCGCAACTGCTCGTCAAGAAGATCCGGCGGCATGTTCGAAGCAGCTATAATCCCAAGCCCTCCCGCATTGCTGACGGCGGCCGCAAGTTCGGCATCCGCCACCCAGGCCATTCCACCCTGAAGTATGGGATACTCAATTGCCAACAGACGCGTGATCCTGTTGTTCCAGCTCATAGGTTTCACCTCATGCTTCATAGAGAATAGCTCCATAGGTCATACCTGCCCCAAAAGCGGAGAGCACGATTCTGTCTCCCTGTGCAAAACTCTGATTCCGAAGAAACTCTGCGAGCGCAATGAAAATCGAAGCGGCGGACGTATTCCCATACCGCGAAAGGTTCACGATGGCCTTGTCCGGCGACACGTCAAGCTTCGAAAGAATGCTTTCGATGATACGCATGTTGGCCTGATGCAGGAGCCACCATTGTATATCCTTCGGCCCGATGTCCGCCTCCGCAAGAAAGCTCCTGAGAAAATCGGGCAGGACTTTGTTCGCAAAGCGAAAGACATCGTTCCCTTTCATGAAAACGCAGTGAAGCCCTTTCTTGACTGTCTCTTCGGACGCCGGCATAGCCGTCATCCCTGCAGGGAGAACAATAAAATCATGCTTCGAGCCATCGGATTTCAGATCAACGGATACGAACCGCCCCTGTCCTTCATCGCCTTCACCAAGCACCAGAGCTCCCGATCCGTCGCCGAAAAGAACGCTTGTCTTCCGGTCGCTCCAGTCGACTATCCTCGAAATAATCTCCGCTCCGATAACGACGACATTCTTCCACAGACCGGAAGAGACGCCGGCGATACCCATGGCGAGAGCATACACGCTTCCGGTGCATCCTGACTGGACGTCGCACGCTCCTGCCCGCGTTGCGCCGAGCATGTCCTGCACGCGGGGCGCGACACCCGGAAAGAGCGTGTCCGGAGAATTCGTCGCTACGATGATCATATCGACGTCACACGGAGCGACTCCCGCATTCTCGAGAGCAGCCTGAGCAGCCCTGAAGGCGAGATCGCTGGTATTTTCGTCCTCCGCAGCCACTCGCCGCTCGCGAATTCCGGTTCGTTCCTGAATCCATGTATCCGTCGTATCCAAAGTCCTCGACAACTCTTCATTCGTGACGACACGAGCAGGAACGAAAAACCCCGATCCGCGTATCGTCACCCGATTTCCGAGTATTTTTCCCATTTCACGAGTTCTCCTGTCCCAGCTCTTCGCGAATGAGAGCAACCCCATTCTTCTCGACAAAATCCATTGTCACGGAAAGAGCGGAAGCAATGGCGGCCGCCTTGGAGCGTCCGTGCGCCTTTACGACGGCGCCGTTGACTCCGAGCAGCGGCGTTCCGCCGTATCGTTCGTAATTGAAACGCCGCCACAGGGTTTTCATCATAGGAATCATAAAAAGCATGCCCATCTTCGCAAAAAGCCGGTGATGCAGCTCTTCTTCAACGATTTCATAGACTGCATGCATCAGGCCTTCGGCGAACTTCAGGACCATATTCCCGGAAAAACCGTCGCAGACGATGACGTCAGCCCGACTGTAGGGGATGTCATCCCCCTCGACATACCCGGAAAAATTAAGCGTGCTCCGGGACAGAAGCTCACGCGCCTCAGCGACGACGTCATCGCCCTTGATCTCTTCAGATCCGTTTGAAAGGAGCGCCACCTTCGGAGTCTTCACTCCAAGCATGGTTTTCATATAAACATTACCCATCAGGGCGAACTGATAGAGGTTTATGGGTTTCGATCGCACCGTCGCGCCGACATCGAGAAGGAATGTCGGCTTGTGGAGTGTCGGCAAGGCGACGCCAAACCCCGGGCGGTCGATTCCGTGAATCCGACCGACGACGAGAACGCCGCCGGCGACAATCGCTCCCGTGTTCCCGGCGGAAACAAGCCCTTTCGCCTCTCCGGAACGCACCATTTCCATAGCTATCCGCAGGCTGGAGCGACGCTTTTTGCGTATGGCGATCGTGGGATGTTCATCCATCGCTATGGATTCTTCCGCATGCAGGACGTGCACGCGATCCCGAGGCACGGACGCCTCTTTTTCGAGAATCGGATCCAGTTCGTTTATATTTCCAACCAGAACAACCGCCAGTCCGGTGTGTTTATTGCAGGCCTGGATGGCTCCGCGACAGATTTCGAGCGGCGCATTATCGCCACCCATGGCATCAACTGCAAGCAGCATAATTTCCCACCTCGATCCTCCGCATCACTCCGAAGACCCGCCGGAATGAATGACCGCAGCAATAAATCGCCCAACGAATATTTCCTTTTCTCCAACTCTCGTCCGTACGCTTACGATATATTTGTCTTCCTTATGGATTCCGACCTTCGCCCGCGCCAGAAGGACGTCGCCGATCCTCGGCCGTTGCTTGTACTGCCCTCGCATCGAGTCGATCATCACAAAGTCGGCCTCGACGACTGCAATGGCGATGGAACTTGCCTGAGCATATACATAATGGTCGCAGAGCGCATCCGTATGCCGAAAAGCCATGTCTTTCCGTGTCTGAAGCGCCGAAAGAGCCCACCGGTTCGGTTCAAGTTCGAGAAGATCTCCGACAATCTCCTCTTCTTTAAGCGAACGCAATCGGCTCGAAGCCTTCTGGGCCATACGACGCATCCGTTCCCTGAGTTCCGGGATCGCAAGAACGGCCCGGTCCAGCCTGATGGTGCTGACGCTGGATTTAAGGATCCCGGCCAATTCTTCATCCGTCACAAGCGGATTTTGCTCAAGCAACTTCAGGAGTCGGTCCTGGCGCTGCTTTTTCATGTTCTTTATGTCGCACCGCCTCCGTTTAGCACCTGATACTAATAACTGGTCTGGATACTTGGTAAGTATAGTTATTCGTTTGGACCCGGTCAAGTCCGGGAAACAAAAAAAGAGGCAGAGGAAAACCCTCTGCCTCCACGGTGCGCAAAAGACGCGTTATTCTTTTTTCGCTTCCGCATCCGCCGCGACAGACACAACCTTCCTGCCTCTGTAGTACCCGCACTCGGAGCAAGCGCGATACGTCATCACCACTTCGCCGCAGTGAGGACACGTTGTCGTCTGAGGTCCGATGATGCTATTGATATACTCCGACTTTCTCTTATGAGTCCGAGAATGAGATACACGCCTTTTCGGGACCGCCATAGTTTCTCCCCCCTTACCGTTCGACTCAGCTTTCGTCCGTAAGCATGCCCTTCAACACGGAAAAACCCGTCTGTTTCTCGTCTTGCAGTGATGCAGCGCAATCGCACCGCCTGCTTTCGAGCTTTTTTCCGCAGAAAGGACACAAACCAGGACATTCTTCCCTGCATTTCGGATTCTGGGGAAGACTCAATATGAGGCTTTCCCATACCTGTTCCGTGATATCCAACGTTTGTTCCAGAGAAGGAACATCAACGATCAGATATTCCACATCGCTGTCTTCCTGTTCAGAAGGATGTTCAATATCCTGACTCGCTGAGAAAAGATACAGGAAAACCTCATCAAATGCAATACGCAACGGATCAAGACAGCGCGTACAACACGTCTGCACCTCCCCTTTCAGGGAAAGACTCAAAAAAACATCTTTCTCCTGTCGGGAGAGAGAACCCGAGACATTCACGGGTTCGTCGAGAACATACTCAAGACCGTAACAGGATATGTCGTTTGCAACAGAAATCTCCGCCGAAAAACGGATTTCGTGTTCTTCGGCAGACGGAACGGTCACGACAAAGGAATCGATTCCGAACAAAAAGAGGGCTCCATTCGTCTATCGATCGATGATGCGCTTCGTGTCCCGTGCTATGACAAGTTCCTCATTCGTCGGGACAACAAGGACGGAAACACGCGCGTCGTCGGAGCTGACTATCCGCTCTTTCCCACGGACCTTGTTCTTCTCGGCATCGATCTTTATTCCAAGAAACTCAAGCCCGGCGCAGACCTTTTCCCTTGCGACGACGCTGTTCTCTCCAATCCCTGCGGTGAAGACCAGCGCGTCGATTCCGCCCATTGCGGCGGCATAGGCTCCGATATACTTCCTGATGCCGTAGTACAGCATTTCTTCGGCAAGCTTCGCCCGCGAATTGCCTGCGGCGGCGGCTTCTTCGACGTCGCGAAGATCGCTGCTCACGCCGGAAATGCCCTGGATGCCGCTCTCCTTGTTCAGGATGTGCGCCAAGGCCTTGGAATCAAGGCCTTCCTGTTCGGCCAGATAAAACAGCAGCGTCGGGTCGACATCCCCGCATCTCGTTCCCATAATGACTCCCGGGAGAGGGCTGAATCCCATGCTCGTATCGATGGAGTGTCCATTCTTGACGGCTGTTACGGAACTGCCGTTTCCAAGATGGCACGTGACGATTTTCAGGTGATCGACCGGCTTGCCGAGCAATTCCGCAGTTCTCTGCGACACATAGTAATGGCTCGTGCCGTGAAAGCCGTATCGGCGAACCCGATACTTCTCGTAATAATGATACGGAACGCCGTACATGTACGCATGGCTGGGCATCGTCTGATGGAACGCCGTATCGAAGACGCCGACCTGCGGAATATTCGGGAGGGCTTCCGTCATGGCTTCAATTCCCATGAGATTCGCGGGGTTGTGCAATGGGGCAAGCGGGACACATTCCTGCAGGGCGGCGATGACTTCATGGTTTATGAGAACCGATCCCGCGAATTTCTCTCCCCCGTGTACGACCCTGTGTCCGACCGCTTTCAGTTCTTCGAGCGAGGAGATCACTCCGTGGGAAGCATCCAGAAGCGCGTCAAGAACCATGCGGATGGCGACCTTGTGATTCGGGATCGTCGCATTGATCGTTACGGCGTCCATGCCGGTCTTGGAATGCTTGATCCGGGATCCTTCGATGCCGATCCTCTCGACGAGCCCCTTCGCCAGGACCTCTTCGTTCGTCATCGAGAAAAGCTGATACTTCAGCGACGAACTTCCGCAATTCAGAACAAGAACTTTCATACCGTTTCCTCCCTTTTCCTTGACGGTGATGTCCCGTCATCGTATCGTACGTTCATTCCCTTTCTGGAGAGTGGTCCCATCAATGTCCGGTCCGATTGTCGGCGTCATTGCGGAGTATAATCCGTTCCACAAAGGCCACCTGTATCATCTGAAAAAGATCCGGGATTCTCTCTGCGCCGATGTTGTTATCGTCGTTCTCTCGTCGTATTTCACACAACGCGGAGAGCCTGCCGTC
>CALMZW010000042.1 GCA_937870605.1 uncultured Synergistaceae bacterium | reverse complement strand
CGACGCAACGCGTCCTGCCGCTCGAGGAAGGCCGCGAGCCGGTCGAGGGTGTCGTCGAGCACGCCGCCCTCTTCTCCCGCCTGGACGATGGATACCATCAGCGTATCGAATTCCTTGCGGCTGCGCATCGCCGAACTCATGGAAAACCCGGAGTCGATGGACGACTTGACCTTGAGAATCGCTTCCGCCAGACGCGCATTCTTCGTTTGCTCGCCGATGATTTCGAGCGCGTTTCCGAGCGTGATACCGGCCTTGACCATCGTGGCGAGCTGGCGAAAGAACACGACCTTGTCGCGAAGAGAAACGGTCGCGATCTTTCTCAGGTCGTTCATGAACGATCCGGATCCGGAAGCGGTCTCGGCGCGTTTCGCCTCGACGGAAATCGGGAACATGCCGCGGCTGCGCAGGACGCCGACGACCTGCGTCTGGCTTTCCCCGCGCAACGCGCCTTCTATGATCTTGCCGTCGGAAGAACGAGCCCGATATCGGAAGTCCACGCCGATCACGCTCCGAAGGTTGAACTTTTTTGACAGTTTTGGCTATCAACAGATTATATCAAATGGCCCAAAAAGGACAAGACGGAATCTCGACATCATCGGTGCTCGAAGAGGATTCGTTGCAGGTCTTTCGGATCATACGCATAGGACATCGCCATTTCCATGGAGAGCGCGCCGCGGTTGACGAGGCCTGCGAGGCACTGTTCCATGGTGTGCATTCCTATTTCGCCGCCGGTCTGTATGAGCGTTTTGATCTGGTTCGTCTTTCCCTCTTTGACGCAGTTGCGGACGGCAGGGTTGGCGAGCAGCAGCTCGGTCGCGACGGCGCGTCCGCCGCCGGATCGCGGTATCAATTGCTGCGAGCAGATTCCGACCAGGATCGTTGCGAGCTGGACGCGAATCTGCCCCTGCTGGTGCGGCGGAAAGACGTCCACAATCCGGTCGATGGATTGGGCGGCGTCCTGCGTATGCAGCGTGGCGAGCACGAGGTGTCCCGTTTCCGCCGCGGTGATGGCGGCGGAAACGGTTTCCAGATCCCGCATTTCACCGATCATTATGACGTCCGGGTCCTCGCGCAAAGCACGCTTCAGCGCTTCCGCGAAGGAATGGGTGTCGCTGCCGACCTCGCGCTGGTGGACAACGCATTGTTCGGACGTGAAGAGGTATTCGACCGGGTCTTCTATCGTGACGATGTGGTCATGCCGCGTCGCGTTGATTTCGCGCACGATTGCGGCCAGCGTGGTGCTTTTCCCGTGTCCGGTCGGTCCGGTGACGAGGAAGAGTCCGCGCTTCTTCTTCGCGACGTCGCGCAGAATAGGGGGAAGTTCGAGCTGGTCGATGGTGCGGACAGCCGTCGGGATCAACCGGAGCGCGAGCGCGACGTTGCCCGATTCGTGAAAGAAGTTTCCCCTGAAACGCGCGGTTTCGCCCCCCGTTCCCCGAAAGGTGAAGCTGAAGTCGTACTCGCGCTTGTGCCGAAAGACCTCACGCTGTTCGGCGTTCAGCAATTCGTTGAGGATTCCTTCCATGTCGGAAGCCGCCAGGGCAGCGTGTTTTTGCGCATAGCACAGCTCGCCGTCCACGCGGAAGGCGGGCGGGATTGAGACGCTCAGATGCAGGTCGCTCGCGTTCCGACGGATCACGTCACCAAGAAGAGCCTGCAAGTCCGCCATGGGGCTCACCCTCTTTCACGGTCTACATGGAGACTTCGAAGACTTCCTCGACGCTCGTGACGCCTGCAAGCACCTTGTGAACGCCGGATGTTCGGAGCGTCTTCATTCCGAGCTTGATCGCCTCTTCGCGGAGGTCCGTCGTGGACGCGTTCGCAACGATCATGCGACGGATCGTGTCGTTTACCAGCAGGATTTCGAATATGCCGGCGCGGCCCTTGTATCCCGTCCCGCGGCATTCGTTGCAGCCGACGGCTCGCCACGCGGGCGTGCCGTCGGGCGCGCCCAGGCTGCGGCACATATTATCCGACAATGTGTATTTCTCCTTGCAGTAGGGGCAAAGAACACGGACAAGGCGCTGCGCGATGATCCCCATCAGCGAGGACGACACAAGAAAGGGGGCGATTCCCATATCCGTCAATCGGACCGCCGCGCTCGGGGCGTCGTTCGTGTGAAGCGTCGAAAGGACGAGATGTCCGGTCAGCGCCGCGCGGATGGCAAGCTGAGCGGTTTCCCTGTCGCGGATCTCGCCGATCATGATTTTATCGGGATCCTGCCGAAGTATGGAACGAAGCGTCGATTCGAAGGTCAGTCCGGCCTTTTCGTTGACCTGCACCTGCGTAACGCCGAGAATCGTGTATTCTACCGGGTCTTCCACCGTAACGACGTTGACTTCGGGTTTGTTGATCTGTTCGAGCATCGAGTAGAGGGTGGTCGACTTGCCGCTCCCGGTCGGCCCGGTCAGAAGAATGATGCCGTATGGCGAGGAGATGAGCATTTCGATCAGCTCGCGGTCATCTTCTTCGAAGCCGAGCTTTTGCAGTCCGACCTTCGCGTTTCCCTGGTCGAGGA
>CALMZW010000041.1 GCA_937870605.1 uncultured Synergistaceae bacterium | reverse complement strand
GGCGGCATGACCGCCGGGCCGAATGGCTGCCGAAGAAGACGTTACTTCTTCATCGTCACGCCCTTCTCGGTGAAATACTTGACCGCCCCCGGGGTGAAGGGGATAATTCCCAGGCTGGCCTCTTCCGGAGCGAAATGCTCGGCCTGCTTCGTCACGTTCATGAGTTCGCCGCGCTTCTCGACGAATGTCCTGACGATGTCGTACGCGAGTTTTTCTTTCATGCCTTCCTTCACAACGAGGTAGTTTGCGTCGGCGATGGTGAGAACATCGCTGTCGACTTTCGCGTAGGTTCCCTTTTTGATCGTAAACGGAAGCAGAAAGGGGTTCTTTTCGACGATGCGTTTGACGAGATCCTCCGGAAGGGGAACCAGCACGATATCCCGCTTGGCGGAGACTTCGAGGACGGACGCGCCGGGGATCGCGAAGTTCCAGAACACCGCGTCGATGTTGCCGTCGCTCAGCGCCATGACGCCTTCAGGCTGCGTGAGCTGGTATTTCTTGATATCCTTTTCCGGATCGATTCCGGCTTCCTTGAGGATAAGCTGCGACAGGACCTGGTCTCCGCCGCCGGGCGCGCCGAGCGACACGCGTTTGCCCTTGATGTCCTCGAACTTCTCGATGCCCGATCCCTTGACGGCCACAAGATGCTGCGGCGCCGGATACATGTTCATGAGGATCTGAAGGGGCAGCTTGCCGTCTTCCTTGAACGCTTCGACACCGTTGACCGCCTGGAACAGCGTCGAGCCCATCGACATGCCGATATGCGCCTTGCCGGACGCGACAAGACGGCAGTTTTCCTTGGACGCGGCCGTCGCGCGCGACGTGGCCTTCACGTCGATGCCGGCCTTGTTCAGAATCTCGGCCATCGCGCCCCCGAGCGGATAGTACGTTCCGCCGACGCCGCCCGACCCGATCGTTACGAACTCCAGCGCGTACGCGCCTCCGGCGAGCGCCAGAACCGCAAGCAGTGATAACACCAGTCCGAACCGTTTCATACCCGTGCCTCCCTTCAGATTTTCAAAGCTGTTCCGTGCCGTCATCCCCGCGCCTTCGCGAGGAGAATCTCCGCCGCCGCCGCGAGGCCTTCCCCGAGGAGACGGACGATTTCGTCTATCTGCTGCGCCGTGGAGATCAGCGGAGGAGCGAGAAGGAACTGGTCGCCGGCGTATCCGTCGATCTGCCCCGTCCCGGGGTAGATCACGAGGCCTCGCTTGAAGCACTCCGCAGTCGCTACGCCCGCCGCCTTGAACGACGCCGGGAAGGGCTCCTTCGTTGTTTTGTCCATGACGAGTTCGACGCCCCGCATCATTCCCATGCCGCGGACCTCGCCGACGATCGGGTTGTCCGCCACGGACACGAGCGCCTTCCCGAGCCGCTCTCCCTGGACGGCGGAGTTCCCGAAGACGTCGTGGTCCTTCATGTACTTCACGGTCGCGGCCACCGCCGCCGCCGTGACGGGGTTCGCATTGTACGTGTGCCCGTGAACGAAGGCCCCGCTCCCCTTCCGGAGCGTTTCGACGATCTCGTCCCGGACGATGATTCCTCCGGCGGGCGCGTACCCTCCGGCTATGGCCTTGGCCGTGCAGATGATGTCGGGCGTCACGTTCCAGTGGTTGACGCAGAACGGCTTGCCGGTCCGGCCGAAACCGGTCATGATTTCGTCGGCGATCAGAAGAACGTCGTATTTGCTGCAGATCTCGCGGATGATCGGCCAGTACTCCGCGGGCGGGTGGAGCCCCCCTACCGTCGATCCGACGACGGGTTCGGCGACGAAGGCGGCCACGTATTGCGGCCCGACCCTGCGGATCTCGCTCTCAAGCCGGCGCGCGCACACGACGTCGCATGCCGGATAGGTCTTCCCGTACGGGCACCGGTAGCAATAGTGCGCCTCGATCTTGGGGCCCTCCCTGAAGATCGGCGCGTAGAGCTGTCTCCGGGCCATGCTTCCCGCAAGCGCCATCGTCCCGATCGTGCTCCCGTGATAGGAGTTCCAGCGGGCTATGAACACCGACTTCGCGCTCCCCGCCCCGTCACGCTCGACGAAGTACTGGCGGCTGATCTTCATCGCCGATTCGATCGCCTCGCTGCCGCCGCTGACGAGCCAGACGTGCGACAGCCCCGCGGGAGCGATCGACGCGACCGCTTCAGCAGCCTCGATAGAGGCCTTCGCCACCCAGCGCGACGGGTGGGCGAACTCGATCGACTCGAGCTGGGCGATCATCGCGTCGCGGATCTCGCGGACGCCGTGCCCGATGCTCGACAACAGCGCGCCGCTGCATCCGTCGATATATTGCTTCCCGTCCTCGTCCCAGATATAGATTCCCTCGCCGCGAACGGCGGTCTTGAGCGAACTCGCGTAACTTCTCGGGATCAGATGTCCCCATTCAGTCATGATCGCTGTGATTCCTCCTTTTCGTCATGCGCTTCTTTCCGTTTCGCCGCCCGCTTTCGCCCCGCGCTCTCACCTCC
>CALMZW010000040.1 GCA_937870605.1 uncultured Synergistaceae bacterium | reverse complement strand
AAGCACGCCGCCAGCGTTCGTCCTGAGCCAGGATCAAACTCTCCAAAATATTTCTGGTTTCACGCATGTATTTACGCACTGTATTCGGCTTTCAAGATTCCGTTGCCGCGAGCGGCAACGGCAGGAAATATACCACGGCCTCGAATGCTTTGCAAGTCCCTCCTGCAAAGTTCGATTATTCGCGTAAAACCATGCCGTCCGGGTTATCGTTTGAATGTGACGATCGTAACCCCGTACCCGCCTTCGGAGCCGTCGCCCAGACGATACTCCTGGACGTACTTCAGCCGGGAACAAAGAGCGTGAACTTCCCGGCGCAAAATCCCCTCTCCCCGACCGTGGATGACGGTTACCGATGAATAGCCGCAGCGCATCGCCTGGTCAAGGTAGCGTTCAACGAGCGGAAGCGCTTCCTGGACATTCATTCCGCGCACCATGATCGAACTGGAAACATGTTCCGGGCGTTCGAGATAGACTTCACCATGCACTTCTCTCGCTTTGGGGCCTTTTTTCGAAGGGACGACGGACTCGCTCGGGACTTCGACCGTCATGGCCCCGGCCTCGACGAAAGCCTTCTTCCCGTCGACCCGCAGCAGGATTCCGACCACTCCGGCCCCGATGACTTCCACCGGAACTCCGGGCGCAAGGGGAAGGCCTTCGGTCTTCGTCATTTTTCGTGAAAGCGTTCTCTTTTTCTCCCGGTCCTCGATATCCCGGATCAAAAGGCCCGTTTCTTCCTTCTTTTCGTGAAGCTTCCTGTGAGCGGCCGATTTTGCGACGCCTTCCAATTCGCGGATCATCGTTCGGGACGCGGTTTCAGCCGCCGCCAGAATTCCGGCGGCATCCCTGTCGGCTTTTTCGAGAATTTTGTTCTTTTCGAACTCAAGAGACGCGACGCGATCTTCGTACGTTCGCTTCGTTTCTTCAAGCTGTTTCCTGTCGAGAAGAAACTCCTTCTTTTCTCTGTCAAGAAGAACACGGCGCTCCTGTAGTTCGGAAATCAGGTCCTCCACAGGAATTTCGCGCTCTCGAAGCACGTGCCTCGCCCGCTCGATAACGTCAGGGGGAAGGCCGAGGCGCTCGGCGATCAGAATTGCGTTGCTCTTTCCGGGAATTCCCATCAAAAGACGGAATGTCGGAGAAAGCGTATCCGCATCGAATTCCATGCTTGCGGACTCGACTCCGGACGTCGTGAGCGCATATTGCTTGATCGGATTGTGATGGGTCGAAGCCAGGACAAGGGAACGTTTCTTCCTGAGCGCGTCGAGTATGGCGACGCCGAGCGCGGCCCCTTCCTGCGGATCGGTTCCGGCTCCAAGCTCGTCCAGAAGGACGAGAGACGACGCGTCCGCGTCGCGGAGAATACGAACGACATGCGCAAGGTGTGCGCTGAAGGTCGAGAGGTTCTGCTCGATGCTCTGTTCGTCGCCGATGTCCGCGAATATCGAGGAAATCGTCCCGACGACGGAATTCTCCGAAGCCGCGATCGGCAGACCGCACCACGCCAGGGCAAGACAGATGCCGGCCGTTTTCAAAACGACGGTCTTTCCGCCGGTGTTCGGTCCCGTAATGACGAGGACGCGAAAGCCTTCGCCGCATATGATCGAAGAAGGAACGGCCCGATCCCCGAGCAGCGGATGCCGCGCGTCGTACAGGCTGAAACGGGCCCGGTCTTCCAGCAGTGGCAGAATCCAGCCGCCGCGATCCATTCGGTTGGCGGCGGCATGCAGGACATCGACCATGCCGAGGACCTCCTGCGCCTCGAGAATCGCCCGTTCACGGGAGAGGATGTATGCGGTCAGGCGTCGCAGAATCCGTTGTTCTTCCTCTTTTTCGTCGCGTTGCCTCATGACGAGCCGATTGTTCAGCGCATTCAGGGAACGCGGTTCCATATAGACGGAGTTGCCGGAACTCGACCGGTCGAGGATCGTTCCCGGGAAACGGCTGATGCAATCCTGACGGACGAGGACGACATATCTGCCGAGACGTACGGAGAGAACCCTGTCCTGCAACATGGAAGACACCTTGCTGTCGGATATGAGATCCTGGCCCGTTCTTCGAACGCTCCGGCCGATCGTCTCCAGCTCTTCCCGTATCGCGTGCAATTCGGGAGAGGCGTGATCGTAAAGGGTTCCGTATTCGTCGAACACGCCCAGCGCTTCATACTCCGGGGAAAAGTCCCTCAGTCGCTTCAGAAGCATGCCGAACGCTTCGTGTGTCGTCAGTTCGGACTGAAGCACGTCGCGAAGCCGCGTCGAAAGATGGAGCAACCCGCGAATGCGTATGAATTCCTCACCCGTAAGAAAGGACGTGTGCTTGGCCGAAGCGAGAAGCTCGTCCACACACTGGATCCCCTGTTGCCAGGGAAGCTCGCCTTTCGAATCCCTGTGGGATCTGTAACTGTGAAGCAAATCCTGACGCGCCTTCAATTCGATGAACGTATCGGCGGGACGCATTCGCGAAAGCGCAAAGGAACCAAGAGGACTGCGGGTCTCCTTTTCAAAAAGCGCGAGAACATCTTTATATTGCAGAGTACGGCGAATTTCGTCAGAGAGGTGCATGGTCGTCGCTTGTAACTCCTTTATGGTGTTGCAGAATGGAAGGCGCAGGGATGTCTATATTTCGCTCCTTCAGAAACTGTTCAAGGTAGGGCCAGGCATCAAGCCCAATGCGGACGGCAATACTCGACTTGGCCCAGTCGCTCGTCGTGAGAAGCGTCGGCGAAACGGAAAAAACGAGTATCAGGACTCCCGCAAGAACGATAACCGCCTTGGCCGTTCCGACCGCCATTCCGAGAATCCGGTCAAGCAGCGTCAGGGCCGAAAAACGCAGTATCGCGCGCACGATTCTGCACGCGCAGGAGGCCGCGATAACCGCAAAAAGAAACAGAACCACCACGACAAGAAGCTGAATCACGGAAAAAGAAGCCGAAGGGAAATACGAAACAAGGAAATCCGTACCGATCGACTGGTATCTCCACGCGAGAAAGATTCCACCCAATATTCCCAAAAGGGAAAAGAACTCCCCCGTAAGGCCGCGGACAACGCCCCGCGCCGCGAAAAAAACGACGAAGCAGACAACTGCTCCGTCCAGAAGGACGGAGGGATTCATGCGTTCGTCACCGTTTTCAGCTCCGGGACCAAACAGACGAAATCCTTTTCTATACTGAAGATCTCAAACACCGGTTCCGCATCCTTCCTTTGCTCGACTATACCGCTCGAGACGCTTTCGGATTTGCACCACACATTTCGTCTCGACGATTTTTGTGGCAGGATTCATTATACCCGTTTTTCCGCCTCCATCCGCCGCAAAGCAGACAAAAAAAAGCCGGCGCATCGGCGCAAGCCGGATGGAGATCGGACAGAGAAGAACGAATGCCTCGAGAAATTTTGTGCTATCCTTTTTATTAAGAAATATATCCAGTTATTTTTTGAATACTATTTGAAAAATATCTAAAAAAATGTTTATACCCGTCGCAGAGGTAGTTTCGTCCCCCCTGTCCATCCTCCGTACGCAGGATCCTGTCCTTGGGGCAACCGCCGAAGCAGAGACGGATGTACGGGCACTCGAAGCACGCCTTCGGGAGTCCGTACATCTTGTGCATCCCGAACGCACGATTGCCCTCCATGAGTTCGGCGAGCGGCGTTTCGAGGATGTTGCCCAGCCGGTAGTTCGGATAGGCGTAGCGCTCGCATGAGTACACGTCTCCGTTGACCTCGACGGACGCGGCGTGACCGCACAGCGCGTCGTGAACGCACAGGCCGCCGCGAGCACCCCGCATGGCGCCGATCGTGACCTCGAAGATCTGGACGAACTTCCTCCCGACGTCGCGCCGCTTCCAGCAGTCGAAGACCTCGCAGAGAAACGCGCCGTACCCAGCGGCCGTCACGGAGAAGGGGACGGCCGGGTGCAGGAGGTTCGCGCTCCGAATTCCCGGAGGCATCGCAAAACGCTGCCCGTCATCGACTTCGAAGGTTGTGCCTCCGCTTTCGACAACGGGCAGGAATTGCATGAAGTCCGTGTATTCCCTGAGAAAGCCGTATACCTCGCGCCCGCGGTTCATATTCGCGGCGTTCACGGTCGTCAGCGTGTTGAAGGGCACGCGGCGCTTTCGCAAAAGCGCCATTCCCGCCATCGTCCGGTCAAAGGTTCCGCCGGCAGCGTCTCTCCGATAGGCGTCGTGGAACTCCCTCGGGCCGTCGACGCTCACGCCGACGAGAAAGCCGTTCTGCGCGAAGAAGGCGCACCAGTCGTCATCGAGCAGCGTTGCGTTGGTCTGGATCGTGTTGACGATCTTCCGCCCCTCGCCGTACGTCCGCTCAAGTTCCATCGCTTTCCGGAAGAAGCCGAGTCCCGCGAGCGTCGGCTCGCCGCCGTGCCACGCGAACTCGACCGTCGCGTCGCGGCCGTGTGTTTCGAGATTCCTCCGGACATACGCCTCGAGGACATCGTCCGGCATCACGGAAAGCGTCTGCCCGAGGAGCTTCGGTTTTTCGACGTAGTAACAATAGGCGCACGCGAGGTTGCACCGTCCGCCCACGACTTTTGCCATCACGGCGAAGGTTCGCGTGTCGCCGTTCCGCATCGATGCGTCTATTTCCTGCGGCGGATTCCCGCGGCGAGCGCAAGCAGCGGCAGCAGCACGAAGAACCCCGCGACCGAATGCATCCCCGCGTTGCAGCTTCCCGTTTTTGGGATCTGGTGTTCCGCGTTGTACGCGTTGATCACTGTTGACGCTTCGGCGCCGTCGTCCGTACCGATCTCCGCGGCGATCAGCGCGTTCAGTCTCGCATTCATGTCGAGAATCAGCGCCTCGTTCGCGACCGGATCGGCCGCGAGATTGTTCATTTCCTGCGGATCGTTCTCGAGGTCGTAGAGTTCGATGTCGTTTTTGGCCAGAAGCTCTTCCATCGTCACCGGCGTGTTGAAGTCAAGCGAGAAGTACCTGGCGAACTTGTACCGTTCGGTCATGATCGCCCGCACGAAGCCCCGGATGTCCGTGTTGAAGGAGTAGTACACGATATTTCCGGCCGCGTCCGTGTTGGCCCTCGCCATCGTCGTCGAAATCAGCTCGGCGCAGAACAGGGCGGCGTCGCGTACGGACTGCGCCGTCCCGCGCACAAGCTCCATCAGGTCTTTTCCGGGAAGCCCGGCCGTGATGGCGGTCTTTTGTTCTTCGCTGATGTTCGCCATGCGGACAAACGTCGTCGCAAGATCGATGTGGCTCGTAACGGACTTCACGGACCTGCCTCCCTCGCACTCGGGGTGGACAATGTAGAGCGGAACGTGCGTGTTCTGCTCGTAGAGCAATCCGCCCTTGCCCTTGAGTCCGTGCGCGCTCCCCATATCGCCGTGATCGGCCGTGAACACGATGATCGTCGTGTCGAGCATTCCGAGATCGATCAGCTTCTGCAGGATGACCATGAGGTTGTTATCGCTGTCCTGGATGCAATTCCAGTAGTAGTCCTGAAAGCTTTTCCAGCTCGCTTCCGTCGTGATCGAACCGGTCTGTCTGTCCATGAAGCGTTTGAAGATCGCGAGGGCGTCCGGAAGCCTGTCGTCGCTGACGTCCTGGGCCCACGACGACGGGAGATCCGCACCGTACGTCTTCTTGTACACTTCAGCGTCAGGCGCCTCGCCGACCGGAATGGGACCGACCCACGCATCGTCGTCGTTGAAATACATGATGTCGTGCGGGTTGACCAGATTGACCGCGAGGAAGAACGACTTCCCTTCGGCGTTCTTCGCGACACCGGTTCCCTGCAGCCATTCGAGCGTATGACTCACGATCTCCGGATCCTTCTCGTACCCCTCCCACATCTTTCCGATGTAGTCGCCGGAAACATTCCAGTCGGCGAAACCATATTCTCCGAGGTCGGTCAGTTCGTCCTCGACGTCGGAGATCGTGCTCGCGTTGGCCATGTGCCACTTGCCCTTGTAGGCAGTGTAATATCCGGCCGATCGCATCATGTCGCCGATCGTCGTCATGTTCTCTGAAAGCGGTTCCTGCCATTCGAAATCCGTGTTGTCTATCATCAG
>CALMZW010000039.1 GCA_937870605.1 uncultured Synergistaceae bacterium | reverse complement strand
TCGCCGCTACCTGCATTCCATCGTCGGAACCGACGATGTGGAGCGGGCGCGGCTGCTCACCGCGTGGACCCCTCGGGGGGCTGTCGCGCCGCGGGACGTCCGGTGAGAATGGGGAACGAAGAGGCGGCCCGGAGGGATCCGGGCCGCCTCTTCGTCGGGGGTGTTGCGGAACAGAGGGGTTTCGAGGCTGCTTACGCCAGGGGAGCGAGCGACGTGCGGTAGATGCGGGCGACTGCCGCGTCGTCGGACGCGACGGGCGCCAGGGAGAGCAGGCCGTCGAGCGACGGCGTGCGCCGCGTGAGATGGACGAGCCGTCCGATCTTTTCCTCCGTGAACCCTTCATCCTTCAGCTTCTTCGTCACGCCGACCGAGAAGAGCCACGATTCGAGCTTCCGTGCGACCTCGGCTGCTTCCTCCGGAACGCCCTTCACCGGCCCGACGATCGGCGCCAGGACGGAGGCCAGGACATCGGACACGGCCGGGTAGATCTCGCGGACGACGGCCGGGACGATCATCGCGAGCCCGAGGCCGTGCGCGAGTTCGGGCTTCATCGCGGACAGCGGATGCTCCAGCGCGTGCGTGAAGTGCAGCAGCCCGTTGTCGAAGCAGATTCCCGCGATCATGGACGCGTAGAGCAGGAAGTACCGGGCGCGGAGATCCTTCGGATTCGCGAGCGCGAGCGGCAGATAGCGCGCGACGAGCCGGACCGTCTCCTGCGCAAGCAGGATCGTGTAGGGCGACGCGGCTTTCGACGTGCACGCCTCGAGGACGTGGTTCACGGCGTCGATCGAGACGAATCGCGTCTGATCGGGCGACAGGCCCGTCATGAGCGCCGGGTCGTCGATCGCGTAGAGCGGATAGATGCAGTCGTAGGCGATCGCGGGCTTGAACTCCTTTTCCGGGATGCTCACGACGGCGAAACGGTCCACTTCGGTGCCGGTGCCGTGCGTGAGGTTCACCGCGACGATCGGAACGGCGCGCTCCGGCGCGAACTTCAGTTCATACAGGTCGCGGGCGTTCTTGTCCGTGTATTCCAGAAGAATGGCCGCGCTTTTGCCCGCGTCGATCGGACTTCCGCCTCCGATGGCGACGACGGCCTGCGCGCCGAAAGACCGGCCGAGCGCGACGGCTTCGTCCACGCTGTCGACGGTCGGGTTGGGCGTCACTTTATCGTATAGCGCGAAGGTGATTCGGCTCGCCGCAAAGGCCCTTTCCACGTGATCCCAGGCGCCCGTGGAGCGGTAGGACCCCCTGCCGCACATGACGAGCACCCTGTCGATCCCTCGCTTGCGCAGTTCCGCGGCGATATCCGCAATTTTTGCGATGGCTCCGACGCCCAGGTACGCGGTCGTCTTCGTCCGAATTTCACGAACGGAACTGATGTCTATGGTGCGATCCCACACGTTCGTTCCCTCCCTCAGTATTTGAGAAACGGTTCACTTGATTTCGCGAAAAGCATATCATTGTCCGTACCATTCGTCAATTACTTCACAAGAAGGCGAAACCTGCTGAAGTGTATACGAAAAGCAACATTGGCCTCGTCCGCCGTACGGACAAAAATCCGGCGAACACAAACATGGCGCTTCCCGGAGGGAAGGGGGCTTATAATGGCATCCGGAAGTCCGGCGGCGAAGCCGGTCGCGTTTGTCCGAAACGCCGGCGTCGTCGTACTGTTCGCGAGGAGGGAACCCGATACATGGAATCGATGTCCTTTTTCGATATTCCGGGCCTGCGCGTGGGGCACGCCCAGGATGAAACGGCCGCGACCGGATGTACGG
>CALMZW010000038.1 GCA_937870605.1 uncultured Synergistaceae bacterium | reverse complement strand
GCTACAGGGAGTTCGTGACGTCCGGGGCCGAAGGGGCGGTCATGCGTTCCTGAAAACGCATGATCTGACGTTCTTCTCGATGTATTGAGGAAGATAGTTTTCGTCTCTCCCGGCGCACCGGGGATGGGAAGACACCGTCAGACGCGAAAGGAGCCCCGGGGAAACCGGAGCTCCTTTATTTTTGACTGCGTACGATATTCGCATGTTCCGCGAAGCGTTCAGGGAAGAGCGGAAATCCTTTTGAGCGAACCGCAGCCCATGCCGTCCGTACCTATCCCTGACGCGTTCTCCGGAAATGAGCGGGAGAAATCAGCCCACTCTCCACTTTTTCTCGACGAGCTGGAGGATCAGGCTCGTGACGCTCGTGAGAATGAGGTACATGACGCCGACGGTGATGAACGTTTCGAAGGAAGCGTAGGTCACGCTGCGAACCTGCTGCCCCACCATCGTGAGTTCGGAAATCGCGAGCGTGGACAGCAGCGACGACTCCTTGATGAGCGTGACGAACTCGTTGCCGAACGCGGGAAGCATGTTCCGGATCGCCTGCGGCAGGATGATGTGCCGCATCGTCCGGAAGTAGGAGAGCCCCAGCACCTGTGCGGCCTCCCATTGTCCCTTCGGAACGGCCTCGATGCCGCCGCGCACGATCTCGCCGACGTACCCGGCGGAGTTGATCGAGAGTCCGATAACGCCGGAGGCGAAGGCCGGAAGATTGATCCCGAGAGAGGGAAGTCCGAAGTAGATCAGAAAGAGCTGGATCAGCAGCGGCGTTCCGCGGATGATGTAGATGTATGTCGCCGCCAGGGTTCGTATGGGCGTATACGGAAGAACGCGAAGGGCGCCCACGAGGATGCCGAGAAGGGCTCCGAAGACCACCGCAAGGGCGGAACCCTTCAGCGTAATCAGCGCGCCTGCCAGAAGCATGTGAAGGTACGGCGTGATGGCGGAGAAATCAAGCGCCATGTGATGTCGCCTCCCCTGCCGGAGCGTGGGTCAGATTCTCGCCGAAATGGGCGAGGATCCGCTGGAGGAAAAGCCGGGTCCTCGCCATCTGCGGCCGCATGAGGATATCGGCCGGTTTTCCCTGCTCGACGATCCCTCCGTCCGCCATGAACACGACGCGGTTCGATACTTCCCGTGCGAAGAACATCTCGTGCGTGATGATCATCATCGTCATGCCGCTCTCGGCAAGGCCGGCGATGACGTCGAGAACCTCGCCGACAAGCTCCGGATCGAGCGCGCTCGTCGGCTCGTCGAAAATCATGATCTTCGGGTTGACCGCGAGGGCGCGGGCGATGGCGACGCGCTGGCGCTGTCCGCCCGAGAGTTCGTTCGGCCACGACCGGATCTTGTCCTCGAGTCCGACGCGCTTCAGAAGATTGACCGCGATCTCTTCGGCCTCCCGGGGATTCATGTTGCGGATCTTCACCGGAGACAGCGTGATGTTGTCGAGAACGGACAGGTGCGGGAAGAGATTGAACTGCTGAAAGATCATCCCGACGTAGCGCGCCAGATCGCTGTGGGAATGCGTTCCCGTGTCGATGCGGTTTCCGTACAGACAGATTTCGCCGCCGTTGATCGGCTCGAGACGGCAGATGCAACGGGCGAGCGTGCTCTTGCCCGAGCCGCTCGGACCGATGACGGACACAACTTCGCCTTCGTCCACCGAAAGGGAAACGTCCTTGAGGACTTCCAGTTGATCGAAGGACTTGCAGAGGTGTCGAACCTCGATCGCCTTCTGCAAAATAGTCACCTCCTGTTTAGCCTAAGAATTATAGCTCAACTGAAAGTCACTGACAAAGGAATTCACAAAGGGAGGGAAAAGGAAGATAAGGTGTACAATAAAAAAAAACGGCCCGGGGATCCCGGACCGGCGACTCGTTCAAAGAAATCCGCGATCAGTTGTCAAAAGGAGCGCGGACCATTTCCTGATTCAGATCCGCCATGACGGCGTTGAAATCCTCGAAACCCTGTCGTTCCTCCGTGGATATGGCGCAGAGCGCCTTCTTGTCCTTGTCCATGCCGTCGACACCTCCTGAAAATATCTGGGAATCCGTACCAAAGCAGCTAATAAATTTTTTTGGTACGTACCAAATCTGTAGGGAGTATAGCAGCATTTACGAAGAAACATTCGAATTGTGAATAATCTTTCTTGTATATCTTTGGGGGGTGGTGCTGTGGATCTTGAAATACGTCCGATTGCGGGAGGTTCGTTTTACGTTCCCGGCAGAGTGAATGTCGGCGTGTGGGTGGATGGTGACAGTGCGATTCTGATCGACAGCGGGGGAGACGAGAACGCCGGGCGTCAGCTTAACAGAGCCATCGCCGGGATGGGATGGAAGCTCGAGGGCATCGTGAACACGCACTCCAATGCCGATCACATCGGCGGCAATGCGTATCTCCAGAAGAAGACGGGGTGCTGGATCGCTGCGACGAGCGTCGAGAGCGTCCTCATCGAGCGCCCCCGGCTGGAACCGACGTTTCTGTGGGGCGCGAATCCCTTTGCGGAACTGAAGAACAAATTTCTTGAGGCGCAACCCTCAAAGGTCGAGCGGATCATCGGCAGCGACGGATCGATCCCGGGAACCCCGCTTCGCGCCGTCCCGCTCCCCGGTCACTTTCTGGACATGGTCGGAGTCAAGAGTCCGGACGGCGTCTTCTATGTTGCGGATTCGGTGTTCTCCGCCGAAATAGTGGAAAAATACCGTTTCATCGTGACGCTGGACGTCGGGGCGGCGCTTGCGACGCTTGACCTGCTCGAAGGGGACGACGCCGCGTTCTTCGTTCCGTGCCACGCGGACGCCGGAAAGAGCATCCGTCCGGCGTCGGAGGCGACGAGGAAGGGAATCCTTCTGCTTTCGGAGCGCGTCTACGAAACACTGGCCGCTGCACGAAGCGAAGAAGATGTCCTTGCAGCGGTGTTCGAGTCGTGGGGGCTGGAGATGACGCCGCAACAGTTCGTCCTGTCGCGTGCGACGCTGGCCGCGCACCTGACGCATCTTGCGTCGAAGGGGCGGATCGCGCCGCGTGTCGACGGCGGCCGGCTATTGTGGGAGAGGACTCAATGACTCCACTCGAAGGGTGGGATCCCCTGGTCGACAATGCGTCGGCGCATATCGGCGCTGATGCGTTCGAGCGCTTTCGCATCCTTCCCCTCGCAGCGCGCGACGAGAACCGGTTGCGTGTTTGAGGCCCGGACGAGCCCCCACCCGTCAGGGTAGAGCACCCGGACGCCGTCCACGGTGATCGCGTCGTGATCCCGGAGGGCGGCGTCCCGTATCCGGTCGATGACGTCGAACTTGCGGTCGTCGGCGCAGTCGATTCGCACTTCGTCGGTGCCCGGGTACTTCGGGACATCCGAGAGCAGCACGGACAGAGGCTGCGTCTCGTGAGACAGGATTCGCAGAAGCCTGCCGGCCGCGTAGAACGAGTCGTCGAATCCATAATACTCGTCCGCGAAGAACATGTGTCCGGACAACTCCCCGGCGAAGAGCGCGTTCACTTCCTTCATGCGCGCCTTGATCAGAGAGTGTCCCGACCGGCAATACTCCGGAACGCCTCCGAGCTTCCGAACTTCCTCCTCGAGCGCCTGGGAGCACTTCACCTCGATCAGAACGGTCGTCCCGGGATGCGCCGGGAGGATCTCTCTCCAGTAGAGCGTCATCAGGATATCGCCCCACACGATCTCACCGCGTTCGTCGACCACTCCGAGACGGTCGGCGTCGCCGTCGAACGCGAGTCCGACATCCGCTCCGTTCCGGCGAACCGTTTCGGAAAGGGCGAGAAGGTTTTCGCGGCGTTGCGGGTCCGGGTGATGATTCGGGAAGGTCCCGTCGGGATCGCAATAGAGCGGGATGACCTCGCACCCCAGCCCTTCGAGATACTGCCGGATGAAGAGGCCTGCCGTGCCGTTTCCTGCGTCCGCGACAACCCTGAGTTTCCTGGGGCCGAGGCTGATGCGCGAGAGGAGCATGTCGACGTAGTCCCGACCGATCGACCGAGACGTGACGCGTCCGGGTTCCCGGGCGTCGGAAAGCCCGCTTTCGGCAAGACGCAGGATATTCCGGATCTGTTCGCCGTACATTGTGGTCTTCCCGAGTGCGAGCTTGAGCCCGTTCATGTCCTTCGGGTTGTGGCTCCCGGTGATCATAACTGCGCCGTCGAGGTTCAGCTCGAAAAGACTCCAGTAGAGTATCGGCGTCATCACCACGCCGAGGTCGGTGACGGATACGCCCGCGCGGACGAGCCCGCGGGTCGCCGCTCTGCGGATCCGTTCGGTCGAAAGGCGGACGTCGCCGCCGACGGACGCTTTGTCAACGCCGTTTTGCATGAGGCATGCGCCGAAGGCGGCGCCTATTTGTTCCACGTTTTCGTCGGTGAGATCGCTGTCCGCGATGCCGCGGATGTCGTATTCCCTGAAGATATTGGCGGGTAAAGACATGGAAGTCCTCCCTGTTCGCGCCCCTATAGGGCTGGTATGATACCACAATATTCATCTTAACGAGTTTCGGAGGCGATGTCCATTCACTCCTTTCTGATCATTCTCCCGGTCGCTCTGGTTATCGGCGTCGGCGCCGTCCTGCGGCGGGCCGGGTTTTTGGACGAACGCGCGGTCGTCGCGATCAACCGCCTCGTCTACTGGGTGGCCATTCCCGCGCTGCTCGTGCGCCTGACGATGAAGGCGAGCCCCGCCATGTTCGCGGACGCGAACCTGATCATCGCCAGTTACGTCTTCTTTCTCATCGCCCCCCCGATCGCGTGGCTGATTGCGCGTACGCAATCGACGGATCGGCGTCATGTCGCCGTTTCCGTCATGGTTTCCATTCGGGCCAACAACGTTTTCATGGGATTGCCGGCCGTCTCCATCGCCCTGGGCGCGCCCGGAGTGGAGGTCGTGTCCGTATTTTTCGCGCTCAGCTTCGTCGGATACCAGATCTTGTCGATATCCTACGGGCAACTCGTGCTGTCGGGAGGTCTGTCGCTTCGTTCCGTTATCCGGACGGTGGAACGTCTCCTGAAAAGCCCCTTTATCCTGGCATGTTTGCTCGGAATCGCCCTTTCGGCCGCGGGAATGCATACATTTCCGCGCTGGCTGGACGAGCCGGTCCGGATCCTTGCCGACATGGGGACGGGGCTCGCGCTCCTCTCGCTCGGGGCGTCGCTCCTGTTCCGGAAACTGTTGAACACGATGCGGGAAATGTGGGTCGATCTGCTGTTCAAACTGTTCGGATGCCCCGCTCTGATGCTGGTGTGCTTCTATATCTGGCCGACGAGCCGGCTCGTCATGGATACGGTCATTCTGCTGACGGCGATGCCGATCGCCGTCAACAGCTTCATTCTCGCCCAGGGCATGGGGATGGACGAGGAGTATGCGGGAAGGCTCATCGCCATGAGCACCATCTGTTCCGTCGTCACCATTCCGTTCTGGATTATCGTGATCGGGATATCCGCGTAAAGAAGGGAAAAACCCGCCCATGGGAAAATGGTGCTCCGGAATGTCGGTTTCCACGACTTTCGAGTGTCGGAATGATGGAAATATGCTTTAATATGTATGCGAGAATGCGCCGGAATCCGACGAAAACCATCCTATGCGGCTATGACGGTTGTTCTGTCGTGCTGGGAAAAGATGACGTATGCCTATGATCGTTACTATCGATAACCTCAAACCCGGAATGATTCTCGCGCGTCCTCTCATGGGGAGCGGGGCGCAGGTCTTGCTCTCCGCCGGGGCCGTTCTGGACGACAAGACGATACGAAAACTGGCGCGCAGGGGAATCGAAGCGTGTTTTATCGCACTGGACGGGGAGCACATAAGCGCGGATGTTTCGGCGCCGCTTCCGGAATCCCTCGAACGAATGCGAGACAAAATGCGCGGCATTCTCGACGCCGTCGCCTCGAACCGCTCCATCCGACGCACCGCCATCCAGGAAATCCAGGAACTTATTCAGGAGATCATCGACGACGTCTGTTCCGACCCGAACGCGGTGCTCTGCGGCATCGGGACCATCGCGGAGCACGATCATTACACGCTGGAGCACTCGGTGGGCGTGATGGTCGCTGCGCTCGTCCTCGCCAAAAGGGCCGGGGAAAGGGAACTCCTGCGCCTCGAAACGCCCGGCTACAGAAACCTCGGCATGGGCGCGCTCTTTCACGATATCGGAAAGATGATGCTCCCGCTCGACGTCCTCAACAAGAGAACGCCGCTCGACCCCAGGGAATGGGAAATGGTGCGGCGGCACCCGCTCGAAGGGCTCCGCATCGTCCGTCAGTTCGACATCATCAGCCCGATGTCGCGCGCGGTCGTTCTGAACCATCACCAGCACTGGGACGGCAAGGGCTACGGCGGGTACGAAGGGCGGAGGATCCTGGGGAAGCGCATTCCGGTTCTCGTTCGGATCGTCTCCATCGCGGACAGCTACGACGCCATGGTGAGCAACCGCCCCTACCGCGAGGCCTACCTGCCCGCCGAGGCCGTACGCATCGTGCGGGATGGAGCCGGAAGCATGTTCGATCCCGAACTGGCCGCGCTGATCGGAGACGTGGCCGTTTCGTATCCGTCGGGCAGCATCCTGGCCCTCGGGAACGGACTGCTTGTCGCGGTGATCGAAGAAGACAGAACGATGAAAGACAAACCGGTGTGCCTGGTGTTGGCGTCGTTCGTCGAAAGCGGATCGGAGATGCCGGGACGTGCGGTGGACCTCCGGAAATCGCAGGAGACCATCTGTTTCGGCGTGACGTCGATCGTCAACCTCAAGGCGAGAATGGAGCAGCTGTTGCGCGAAAAAACGCCCTGCCCGTTCCTCGATGCGATCCGGAAAGAAAGCGGCGGAAGTCTCCCGCCGCTGTATGCCGTTTCAAACTGGGACGTCCTGCTTCAGAAGACCTTTCCGCCCGAATTCCGTTCGCTGCTTACCCTGCACAACCCCATGTAACGGTCAGAACGTCGTCGACCAGGTCAGCAGGAAGCTTCTCTCCGGGGCGAGATAGACCCGGTTGAGAGAAGTGTAGTCGTACGCTTCGTCGAAGACGTTGAGGCAGGAGAGCCGGATCCTCTGACTCGCGCCGCTCTTCGTGACGGGCGAATTCCATTCGAGGGACAGGTCCGTCAGGAACGAGGAGCCGTCGGCGCCGCCGCCCGCGTTGAACGGCCGGTCGTCGATATAGCGCAGGGCGAGTTCCGCCGACCAGGGCCGCCGGTCGTATCGGAGCGCTCCCTGAACGGTCCATTCCGGGGTGCGCAGGGATCGTCGCCAGTCGTCTCCGGCGCTGTCCCGTTCCTCCGCGCGCATCCAGGTTCCGGAAAGCCGCGCCGAGTACGGGCCTCCCAGCGTCCAGGTCCGCTCCGCCTCGATGCCGTAGGAGCGGAACTCCGCGACGTTGTCGTACGTTCCCTCGAATGTCGCCGGATCGGTCACATAGACGATCTTGTCATCCATGAACATCGCGAACGCGCCGATCTGCCAGCTCCCCCGCGAGTCCTTGCCGCGGACGCCCGCGTCGTAGCTCCACCCTTTTTCCGGCTTCAGGTCGGGGTTGCCCTTGACGAGCCACATCGTGTTCGTCGTGTAGAGTTCGTAAAAGCTCGGCATCGCGAAGAAACGTCCGGCCGAAAGATACCACGTCTGTCCTCCCGGCGACTGATATTCGAGGCTGAGCTTCGGCATCAGCTCCCTGTGGTTTTCCGCGTCTTCCTGATCCCAGAATTCGTAGCGAAGACCGGCGTTGACGACGACATCGCCGGCGGGAAGGGAAACCTCGAGATACGGGGCGATGTTGCTCCGCGAGTGGTCCTTTTCGCTTTCGGCGAGTTCCTCGCGGAAGGTCGTCCATTCCCTGCGGTAGAAGACCCCTCCGACCGCCCGCGCCGAACCGATCCGGAAGGGAGTATAGATGTCGGCCGTCAGGCTCCGGTCGTCATACGAGCATCCGGGGATATGTTCGTATTCCCGTTTCTGGATGTCGTACCCGAGAAGCGCGTGGATCCGCTCTCCTGCGTACGAGAGCGCGTACCGCGAATACGTCTTTTCTTCCGTATTGACGACAGCCGTGTACGGCGGCGTGTATGTCGGGGAAGAGGCGTCCTCGAAGGTGTTCGTATACCTTCCCGCCTCGGCCTTGAACGACCAGGGGCCCCGCGAGATCGTGACGCCGCCCGCGTCGCCCTCGTATCCGTCGGAATAGTAGAGCTTTCCGCCTTCGTCGGTCGTTTTGTAGATCCGTCGCCGCCCCTCTTCGGTCCGTTCCGCGTACGCCTGCACGCGGAAGATATCGTTCGATGCGGCGGCCGTCGCCGCGTATCGCCGGAGTCCGTCCGGACCGGCTTCGACGGTCAGGCTTCCGCCGCGTTCGTCTCCCTTCCGGGTGATGATGTTGATGACTCCTGCGGCCGCGAGGGATCCGTACATTGCGGATCCGGCGCCCTTGACGACTTCGATGCGTTCGATGCTTTCGACCGGGATGGAATGCAGGTCGATCGACGCGCCGCCGGCGACATGCGTGGGGCGATAGAAGGGGATGCCGTCGACGAGGACGAGCATTTGCGTCGTGAGGCCGCGGACGCTGACCTCAGCGTCCTGGGCCCACCCCATTCGGTTCGACTGGCTGACGCCCGGAACGCGCGAGATGAGAACGTCCGCGACCGTCCGCGCCCCTGTCGCGACGATGTCCGCGCTCGAAATGACATAGGTCGGACTTGCGATCTCGTCCATCGACCCGGCGATCCGGCTCCCCGTAACGACCACTTCCGGAAGCGAAACGACCTCCGGCGCATTGGACCATGCGGGGTTCGCCCAAAATAAGGACAAAAACCCCGTACACAGAAGAAAAAGCCGATAACGATACTTCATAACGCAACTCCCTCCCTGGAAAAAAAAGAGGGGGAACCTGTAGACAACAGGCTCCCCCTAGCCGTATGGATATCTCCCACACAAACCGGGTTTCCACGCTGTGTCGCGCCCTCGCGCTTCATACAGGTCAACATGTCCGGCCGGTCTCCTGGCTTCCGTTCCGCCTCCTCCGCGCCTTCCCGACTTTGGATCGGTGGCGTTATGCGGATTCGTCCCGGATACAGTGGCGGGGCCGCTCCAGCTTTGTACTGGATTCCCGAGCACCGGACACGCGTATGATATGCTTTTATGTATTCTATCCGTCGGACCGACAGCTCGTCAATCCGGCGGGCACAGATCGAAGGGAAACGCATGAATCGAAAAAGAACCCGCTTCCTGTCGGCGCTTTCGCTTGTTCTCGTGTTGTTCGCCTGCGGAATATCGCGGGCGGAAGCACGCCCCGTTCCGCTTGCGAAGGCCGGGAACGTCATGATCGAACGTGACGGTCCGTGGGTGCGGCTGCGGGTTCGCAACCCGGTTCCCGGCGCATCGGGAGACAATATCTACATCCTCGTCCCGAGGGACATCCCATTGCCCCCGGATCTGCCGCCGGGTCGCGTGATCCGCGTCCCGGTGCGGACATACTGCAATATGTCGACGACGCTCATCCCTTTTCTCGAGGAGATGGACGGCCTTCGGGGCCTTCTCGGACAGTGCTGGCGTTCGTTTGTCTACACCCGCGCGCTCGACGCGACGCGAACGGCGGATCTCGGCCCGGGAAATTCGCCGGATCCGGAAAGGATCCTCTCGCTCGCTCCGGAAGTGGTCTTCGCGTACGCGAGCACTCCCGACGAACTCGAGACGCTTCGGAGACTGGAGTCTTTCGGCCTGTCCGTCGTGCTGATTTCCGAGTTTTCGGAGATCCACCCCCTGGGACGGGTGGAATGGATCCGGGTCTTCGGTCTGTTGTTCGACCGGGTCGGGGCGGCCGATGAACGGTACGAAAAGATCCGCTCGTCCTACGAATCCCTGGCCGCCCGCGCGTCCGTCCTTCCCGACAAGCCCGGCGTTCTCGTGAACGACTCGTTCAACGGCGTGTGGCACGTTCCGGGAGGAATGAGCTGGCCGGCAATACTGATCCGCGACGCGGGGGGAGAATATCTTCTCGACAGGAGCGAACGGACGTGGAGCGCTCCCGTCGATTTCGAAACGGTCGCGGCCGCGTCCGCGAATGCGCGTTTCTGGCTGAACCCGGGCGCGTGGACATCGCTCGACGACGGCATCCTGCAGGACTCGCGATACGGGGATTTCAGGCCCTTCCGCGAAGATCGCGTCTTCAACAACAACGCCCGGACGACGGAATCGGGCGGGTCGGACTTCCACGAGAGCGGAACCCTCCGGCCGGATCTGATCCTCGCCGACCTCATTTCGATCCTTCACCCGGAGCTGCTTCCCGGGCATCGCCTGTACTACTACAGAAAGCTCGACTGGAAGGGCGGTCCCCGGTGAAAGACCGTATCCGCCGTCATCTGCTCTCGCTTTTCGTCGTTCTGGCCGCAGGTCTTTTCGTCGCCGAACTGTTCTGGGGGACCTCGTTCGTGTCGGCCGGAAATGTCGTCGCCGCGCTGTCGGGCCGACTGCCGCCCGATGCGGGGGCAACCAGAATCGTCATTGACGTCCGGTTGCCCCGGGCCGTATCGGCGCTGCTCTGCGGCGCGGCGCTTTCCGTCAGCGGCATTCTGATGCAGACGCTCTTCCGAAACCCCCTTGCGGGTCCGGATGTCCTCGGCGTGACGTCCGGAGCGAGCCTTGGAGTCGCTCTTTCGATTCTCGGCGCGAAGGCGTTCGCCGGATTCGGGGCGTCGCCTCTGCTGGATCTCGGGCTGGGCGGCGGGGCGATTCTCGGCGCGCTCCTCTCGATGAGCGTCGTTCTTGCGGCGGCGCGGCATGTCCGCGACGGAGCCGGGCTGCTCGTGTTCGGCGTCATGTTCGGCTTCGCGGTCAGCGCGCTCGTGAGCGTGCTTCTGAGCTGGGCGCTTCCGGACCAGGTTCAGCGGTATGTGGCCTGGGGGTTCGGCAGTTTCGCATCGTCCGGCTGGGATCGCGTCCGGGGGCTCGGCGTCGTGATGATTGTCGCTCTGGCCGCGTCGATTCCGCTGATGAAGCCGTGCAACGCGCTTCTTCTGGGAGAGACGTACGCCGCTAGCCTCGGCGTGGACGTCCGCTTCATCCGTTTCGCGGTCATCTGCGTCGCGTCCGTTCTCGCGGGACTGACCACCGCCCTGAGCGGTCCGGTCGCGTTCATCGGCATCGCCGCGCCGCATATGTGCCGGATGATGGCCTCCTCGACCGATCACAGGATCGTCCTTCCGCTCGGCATCGCAGCCGGCGGAGTCGTCGCCCTGCTGGCGGATCTTGGGACTCGCCTCGGCGGTTCGACGGTGATTCCGCTGAATGTCGTGACGTCGCTTCTCGGAGCCCCCTTCATCATCTGGCTCATCCTCGCCGGAGGAAGGCGTAGCCGGATATGACGCCCGTTCTTGCAGTCCGGGACGGCTCCATCGGATACGGATCCGTCTCTCTTGTCCGGGACCTGAACCTCGCTGTCGAAGCGGGGGAGTTCATCTGCCTGCTCGGTCCGAACGGCGCCGGAAAGACGACGTTGCTGCGCGCGCTCGCGGGGCTCGGCGCTCTGCTTTCGGGCGACGTCCTTCTCGACGGGAGATCCCTGCGCCGGTGTTCGAGGGCGACCGTCTCGACACGTATCGCCGTGGTCCTGACCGAGTCGCTCGCGATTCCCGGGATGACGGTGGGGGAGCTTGTCCGCTTGGGTCGGCACCCGTTCACCGACTGGAAGGGGAGCCTGTCGGACGCGGATCTGTCGGCTGTCCGGAAGGCGCTGGCCGTCATGGATCTTTCCGGCTGGGAAGACAGAGTCCTTCCGGAACTCAGCGACGGCGAACGCCAGCGCGCAGCGATCGCCCGCGCGCTGGCCCAGGAATCGGACGTCCTTTTGCTGGATGAACCGACCACCTATCTGGACCTGACGCATCGGGCCGAGGTGCTCCGTATTCTGCGGGACGTCGCGTGGACGGAGGGGCGGGCGGTCGTGGCGGCCCTGCACGATCTGGACCTCGCGCTGCGATACGCGGACCGCGTGTGGCTTTTCGATCCGAAGGCCGATCCGTCGCGCGTGATCGTCGGCGGACCGGAGGACCTTCTTCTGAGCGGAGCCGTGGAGCGCGTCTTTTCGTCGCGCTCCGTGCGGTATGACCCGCTGGACGGGACCTTCGAGCTGCGCAACGGCGCTCGTATTCCGGTCCATATCGCGAAGGGGACGGACGAACGCCTCTTTCGCATGTCGCTCCGGACCGTCAGCCGCGTCGGAGGCGTTCCGACCGACAGACGGGAGGCGCGCATGTCGCTCGCGCGCTCCGTTTCGGGAGAGGCGTGGATCCTCGAAGGCCCGGATGGAAGGGAGTCCCTCGGTTCTCTTGATGAGGTCGCAGCGAGCCTTCGAAAGCGCTTCGCCGCAGCGACGCCGGACGAATCCAGATAAAGGCGATCTTCCCGGAGCTCATTTCACATCGGTGAGCCGGAACGAGACGGGGATTCGGACCCGAAGCGGTTCCTTCGGGGCGAAGGTCCATCGCAGCACCGCGAAACGTGCGGCCGCGTCCAGACGATCGAACCCGCTGGACGTCTCGACCGTGACGGAAAGAACACGCCCGTTTGCGACCTGCGCGATGAGAACTGTCGTCCCTTCCTCGCCGCGGACCCGTGACGCGAGCGGATAGCCGGGAGGCGTCCTGCGGACGGGCGACGCTTCGGAGATCGAAAGAATTTGCTCCGCTCGGTCGCCCGGCGCGCCGGAAGCAGGATTTGAAGGGGCCGGCCGCCCGGGATCGTTTCCGGCGTTCGTCGTATCGGCAGGTTCGGCGGATGCGGCGGGAAGCTGACGAGCGGGAAACTTGTCCGGCGCCGGGGACGCGTGCGCTTTTGCTTGCCGTTGCTCGGGAATCCTGCGTCGCGGCGTCGGTTTCTTCGCGGGGCGAATGTCCCGAAGCGGTTTCGGAGCGGGCTCGACGCTTCTTTCGGGCTCCGGACCCGGGGGAGCGGCAGTGCGAACCATTTCAGTGTCCTGGGCCGCAGCGGGTGTTTCGTTACGCGGTTCCGGACGTTCCGCCGCTTTCTCGGGCGGAGGCGGAACGTCTGCGACCGGTGACGATGCGGCGACGGCG
>CALMZW010000037.1 GCA_937870605.1 uncultured Synergistaceae bacterium | reverse complement strand
AGCAGAAGCGGAACGGCGACGCGCCGGAGAGATCCTCCTTCCGCCTCCACTCGGCGAGCGAGCGCGTGAACGCGGCGATTTCTCCCGCGTCGTCCCAGCGAACCGCGGGATCCGCGGAGGTCAGCGCGGCGATCCAGGCGTCGTGGAGGCTCGCGTAACGCCGTTCGCCCGCGGACGGCCGGAGGTCGGCGCCCGAGGCGCGGACGAATGCGTCGACGCACCGGGCAAGGAACGCGGCCGCGACCTTCCGCGCCGGTTCGTCCGGCGCCGCTTCGCCGGGACGACCGAGGCACCGGCACGCGCCGGGCATCGAACCGGCAAGCTCGTCCGCACGCGCGCCGAGCCGTTCGTCGGGGGCCGTGGACCAGCGAGCCTCCCAGCCGTCCGCCGCCGGAGCGAGGCCCGGCAGAAAGCCGCCGGACGCCGCGCACTCGCGCGCCAGCAGGACGGCCCGCGCGAACCACTGCGCCGACGCGCCGAACATCACGCCGCTGCCGGGGACGGGACCATTCCCGACGATCCCCGCAAGAGCCGCAGTCAGGTCGAACGTCAGGGGAACGGCCGAAACCGGAAACGGAGCGATCCGGACGGCGCTCCTGCCCGGCGGGACGTCGCCGATCAGCGGCGACGACGGCAGCGCGCGCCCGCCTTTCGCGGGAAGCCACGCGAGAAATTCCTCCCTTTTCGGAAGGCGAACGTCGAAACCGGCGGCTTTCGCGGCCTTCGCGAGGTCGCCCCCCTCGCACCACAGCAGCGGCGCGCCGTCCCGAACGGAAACGTGCAACGCGATCATCGGCCGGCGATTTCCTTTCGCCGCGCTTTTCCGACAGGCTTCTCTCCGATGCTGAAAGCGACGTTCTTCAACGCCATACGCACCCCTTTTCTTCCATAAAGCAGTGTACGACATTTTCGCGCGCTCTTCATCCGCCGGAGATGGCCGTACCGGCATACGGACGCCGAAATGATTCCGTATGGGAAAAACACCACACGATTTGATA
Organism: uncultured Synergistaceae bacterium; assembly: GCA_937870605.1. Lineage (GTDB taxonomy): Bacteria > Synergistota > Synergistia > Synergistales > Aminobacteriaceae > CALFXN01. The sequence continues at coordinate 12,060 of CALMZW010000037.1, read as the reverse complement.
CAATGCGGTTGCGCCATAGTATGTGAAGAGACAAATCACCGGGAGGCTCCTATGCGAAAGCGCACGGATGGAAGGACACGAAGCAAAACGCGGCCCACGCTCGCATCGATTCTCGCGGTGCTTTTCGCCGGGGCGGCGCTCGTCGTGGGCTCCATCCTCCTGACCGATCGCTTTTTACGCGCAGGGCTGCTCGAGGACGCGCGCATTATCGCGACGTCGATCAATCCGGAACGCGTCGCCTCCCTGTCCGCAGGAGACGCCTTTTCCGGAAACGCGGATTACGTGCGGCTTCTGGAGCAGATGTCGGCCCTCAGGCCGGTGCAGGAGGGGTGCACGAGACTCACGCTGCTTGCTCTCGCGAAGGATCGCCCTGTCATCCTCGTGGACGCGACCGACGACGCAATGACGCCGCGGGCGCCGGGGACCCTCTATATGGATGCGGACGACGAGGCGCTTCGCGTTTTCCGCACCGGGAAGCCGCTTTTGAGCGGACCGCTCGGCCGGCCGGACCGGCGGTTCGTTTCCGTTCTGGTTCCGATCCGGAATCCGAACAACGCGACGATCGCCGGCGTTCTTGGCATCGAAATCGCGGCCGAATACTGGATGTGGAATCTCGTGGCGCACGCCGCGCTTCCGGTCGGGCTTGCGGTCGTCCTCGCGATTCTCGCGCTCGTCCAGCTGACCGCGCTCCGGATGGCGTCGTCGCTTCGGCGCGAACAGGAACGCTTCCGCCGGTTCTTCTACGCCTCCCCGGACGCCTACCTGATCATGGAGAACGGCGTTTTCACGGAGTGCAACGACGCAGCCGCGGCGCTCCTTCACGCGACGCGCGACGACGTCATCGGGTCGCTTCCGGCGGATTTCTCCCCGCCCTGCCAGCCCGACGGAACACCGTCGCTTTCCTATGGAATGGAGCGCGCCCGGGAGGCCCTGCGGGACGGCGTCGCCCGGTTCGAGCAGCTCCATCGCCGGAAGGACGGCTCCGAGCTTCTGACGGACGTTTTCCTCGTCGTGCTGTCCCACCCGCGTGAAAACAGGCTTCTGGCGCACTGGCGCGAAATCCCCGGACGGACGCGCAAGCGTCCGCGCGATTCGGTCATCGTGTAGGAGCGCCATTTTTTCAGGGATCCCCTTTCTTTCGGCGACACATCCGCAGTTCCCTTCCGTTCATGATGCCGCGCGGCTTGTAGATCATGATGAGAACGAGCAGGATCGCCATGAGGACGTTGACAAGGCCGAATACAGGCGGGATGCGAAGCCCCATGACCGTGAACCCTTCCTGGACGGGAGCGAGAAGCTCCGCGCCGAAGGTCAGGACCCCCGCGCCGACAAGCGCGCCGGAAATCGTACCGATTCCACCGATGGCGAGCATCGCAACGATCTGGAACACGTAGACGAGGTTGAACGCTTTCGGGTTCATCGTGAGAACCAGGTGGACCCACAGCACGGCGCCGACCCCCGTGATGAAACTTCCGACCGCGAATGACAGCATCGTGTATCGGGCAATGTCGATCCCCATGACGCCCGCGAGTTCCGGGTCTCTGGAAATCGCCGCGAGCGCGCGGCCGTACTTCGACTCCATGAGCCTGTGAATGCAATAGATGACCGCGACGAGGATGCCGTACGTCCACCAGATATTCGTGAAGGCCGGAATGCTCCGGAGTCCCATGTCGCCGTGCGTGAAACTCCTGAAGTTTTCGGCGAGGTTGCCCGTCACGATCGTGACGCCCATCGACGCGAGGATGAAGTACTGCCCCCTGAGGCGGAAGGCGGGCAGCAACAAAACGACGCTCGAAAGCATCGCGAAAATCCCGCCGCAGAGCATCGCGACGGGAAAAGAGACCTGCATCTGTTCCAGCCACAGCGGCAAATGGAGGACGGCGCTCTTGTACGCCGGAGGCAGCGTCAACAGCGCCGAGGCGTACCCGGCCGCCATCATGGGACCGCCGAAACCAAGCGAGAAGATGTTCGTATACCCGTTGATGACGGTGACGCCGAGCGCCACGATCGACGTGACGCCGAAGAGGATCACGAGGCGGAGATAGTAGCCCCGAAGGAACGTCTCAGCAAGAAACAGCAGTCCGATAAGAGCGGCCAGGCCCGCTATGCTTCTCATCGCTTTGTTCATGTCCATTCCCCTTACCTGTTTTTCATATCGGGCCGGAACAATCCCGATGGTTTCAGAAAGAGAATGAGAAACAGCAGCGCCCAGACGAAGGTCGGCCGGGCCGCGGAATAGCCCGGCGGAAGCAGCGCGACGAACAGAATCTCTCCGAGGCCGATGATATATCCCGCTACTGCTGCGCCGGGAACGTTGCCGATTCCTCCGAGAACGGCGGCGATGAAGGCGTCCAGCCCGATCTGGTAGCCCATGCTCGGGGTGACGATGCCGTAACTCACCCCGTAGGCGACGGCGGAGACTCCCGCGAGGATCGATGCGAGAAGGAATGCGGTCAGGACCGCCGTCGCGCCGTTGATTCCCACGAGGCGGGCGGCGTTCGCGTCGTAGGCGACGGCCCTCATTGCGATTCCCGCTTTCGTGTGTTTGACGAAGACGCTCACCCCGACGACCAGGATGACCGTCACGCCGAAGATCCACAGATCCTTGACATTGACCGTGAGCCCCGACTCCGTGACAATGATGCCTTCGAGGAATCCGGCCGAAGGGAACGGCCTCCGGCCGTCGCCGAAGAGCATCGTGAAGAGATTTCTCAGGCCCAGCGAAGCGCCGAACGAAGCGATGAATACCGTGAGCGCCTCGGGTTTTCTCTTCAGACACGGCCTGTAAACGAACCGTTCTATCAGCAGCCCCGCAAGGACCGACCCCGCTATGGCGGCGAAGACCCCCGCCGGAAAGGACATTTCGAGAAACTCGACGGCGCCGAAGCACGCGAATGCGCCGATCATGAAGATTTCGCCATGCGCGAAATTGATCAGGCCGAGAATGCCGTAGATCATGGTGTACCCGATGGCGAGCAACGCGAGAATGCTGCCGTGCGACAACGCGTTGATCAGCTGTTGCGCGAGGTAGTGCGCCGACATCCGCTCTCACCTCGCCCCAAGGTAGGTGTCGATGATGTACGGATCCTTTCCGAGTTCGTCGCTCGGCCCGGAGATCCGGATCTGGCCGCTTTCCATGACATACGCCCTTCGGGATATGTCGAGCGCGAGTCCGACATCCTGCTCCACGAGAAGGATAGAGGCCCCTTCCCTGCATATTTCGGCGATCTTTTCGTAGATCTGGTCCACGACGACGGGAGCGAGACCGAGCGAGGGTTCGTCGAGCAGCAGCAGGCCGGGCTCGTTCATGACGGCCATCCCGATCGCGAGCATCTGCTGTTCCCCTCCGCTCAGGGATTCCGCAAGCTGCCCCGTACGCTCCTTCAGTCGCGGGAAAAGATCGTACACCCACGCCATCCGCTCTCTCAGCTTCAGGTGTCCCCTGATGACGTACCCGCCCATCGCGAGATTCTCGTACACGGTGAGATTCCCGAAGATATTCCGCCCTTCCCGGGCGCAGCCGATTCCGGCGCTCGCGACCCTGTGCGGGGGAATGTCCGCGATGTTCGCCCCATCGTACCGGACCGACCCCTTCACGGGACGGATCTCGCCCGTTATGCACCGGATCGTCGTCGTCTTTCCGGCCCCGTTCGGGCCGACGAGCGCGACGATCTCTCCGGAACGGACTTCGAGGTCGATGCCGTGGATCACCTGCGCCTTGCCGTATCCGGCGACCATGTTTTCGATGGATAGCATCCGTCACGCCTCCAGAAATTCCAGCGCGGCCGCCTGCCGCTTCCAGGCCTTCTCTCCGAGATACGCGCTGATGACCTTTTCGTTGCCGCGGATTTCCGACGGCGATCCCTGCGCGATGAGGCTCCCGCGGTTCATCACGACGATCCTCCCGCTGATTCCCATGACGACGCGCATGTTATGTTCGACGACGATGATTCCGATATCCGATCGCCCGTGAATCATGCGGATGATGTCCATGATCTCGTCCGCCTCGGCGGGGTTCAGTCCCGACGACGGCCCGTCGAGAAGCAGGATCTTCGGATCGCACAGAAGCGCCCTCGCGAGTTCCAGTTTTTTCTGGACGCCATAGGCGAGATCCTCAACGAGGATATCCGAACACCATCCGATTCCGAGGAGGTCGAGCGTTTCGCGGATCTTCGCGAGCATCTCCGCCTCCGCCCTGCGATAGCGCGGGGTCTGGAGGAGGGAGTCGATCCAGGCGTATCGCTCGATGAGATGGAAGGCAGGCTTCAGGTTGTCCATTGCGGTCATGCCCTTCATCAGGCGGGGGCTCCGGAATGTCCGCGTCATTCCCCTGCTCGTGACCCGGTGCGAAGGCCGGCCGGTGATGTTCTCGTTGTCCATGAAGATCGCTCCCGAGGTGGGTTTCAGAATGCCCGACAGGAGATTGAACACCGTAGCCTTGCCTGCGCCGTTTGGGCCGATGAGGCCGAGGATTTCACCGTCATCGAGATCGAAGGTCAGATCGGAGACGGCGTTCAATCCTTCGAAGGTTTTCGTGAGTTCCCGGACATTCAGCATCCCATCAGCTCCGAATCGCGGGGTGTGACGCGGCTAGTACAGATCCTCCGGATTGAGGATCGCCCTGAAGATCCTCCGACCGGCTTTAATCTCCTTGAACACGACGGGTTTTTCCGGGATACGGGGGTATTTCGCCGTTTCCGGGTCCGGATAGGAGATCGGCATGGTCGTCATGACGTATTTGTGAATCTGGATCGTATCCCGCATTGCCGTCCGCCGTGCGGAAAGCGACATGGCGTCCCATTTCTCTTTTCCGATCGTCTCGATCGTTTCCGCAAGGATCATAACAGAGTCGAAGCCGAGGCACTCGAATGCGCCGGGTTCGGCTCCGTATTCGGCCGTGTAGGTCTCGACGAACCGCTTCGCGTTTTCGGTGAGCGGATACTCCGCCGCGAAATGCGTGGAGATCAGGGCGCCTTCGACATGCTCCCCGCCGACCTCGATCACTGTGGGGTCGTCGGCGCCATCGGTCAACATAATCGGGAGCCGGATTCCAAGTCGTCTGGCCTGTTTCGCAATTATGGGGCTGTCCTGCGGAAAGGGAGGGGTGATCACAATTCCGTCGATTCTTTGCCTGTCGCTTTGCCGGCGCAACCGGGTCAGTTGCGCCGTGAAATTGACGTCGCCGGTCTGGTAGATCTCCTGATGGGCCAGGGCGCCCTCGTCTCCGGTGAATTCCCGGAAGGATTCGACGAAGAACTTCGAGAGCTCCGTACTGTAGGCGCTCGCGCTGTCCCGGATGACGGCGACTTTTTTCCATCCGAGCGTTTTGGCGCAGTAGCTCGCCACGGCCCGTCCCTGGTAGTTGTCGCCGAACGGGACCATGAAGATGTAGTCTCCGATGCTGGGTATCGTGGGCGTCGTCGCCGACGCGACGAGAAACGGCGTCTTCCCCGACTGGAACGTCGAACCCGCCGCGGACACGAGCGAATCGTCGCACAATCCGCATGCCGCAACGACCTTTATCTCGTCGACCAGACGGATCGCCGCGTTGGAGATAACGGTCGTATCGCTCTGCCCGTCGATGTTTTTGAGTTCGAGGGGGCGGCCGAAGACGCCCCCTCGTTCGTTCAGCAACTTCACCGCCAGTCGGCCGCCCCGCAACCCCGCCTGTCCCGGAGGAGCCGCGACGCCGACCTGGCTCCAGATGGAGCCGATGACGATCTTGTTTTCGGCCGCGACCGCCGCGGCGCCCGAAAGAAATGAAACGAAACACAGCGTCGCACAGAAGCCCTTCCACTTCTTTCGGAGATCTCCCACCGCCACGCACCTCCCGAAGATTGTCCGGAAGCGTACCGTCGCTTCCTTTCAGCGCTTCGGTCGCCTAGTTGATATCATCCGGCGTCAGGCAGACCAGCGCATGCTCCTTCGGGTTCATCTTTCTGTAGAAGCCCATAAGAACCGGCGGAACCAGCCCTATCGCGAAATAAATCGCCAGCGAGACGTATCCGCCGATCGGAAGCTCCAGCATGGAGCCGATAATGATCCAGATCGAGATGAGCGATCCGAGCACGGGAATGAGGGTTTCACCGGGGTAGCGGTACGGGCGGTTCCATTCGGGGTGTTTCTTCCGGAGCACGAGTGCGTCGAGGCAGCAGAAGAGGTACACGACGCCCGCGGCGATGCACGAAACCGCGTAGATGTATTGCACCCAGTTGTCGCCTGTAAAGATGCAGAAAAATACCGAAAAGATCAGAACTGTCAGGTTCGACAGATAGGGTTGTCCGTGGGAATTGAGCTTCTGGAAGAATTTGGGAAGCTGGTTCAGTTGTGCGGCGCCGTACAGCACGCGCGCCGACGAGGTCCAGAAGCCCATCAGCGTCGTCAGGGCATGCAACACGCCCGCGAAGATCGCGAGAATGGCGATGACCCCGGGAAGTCCGAGCTTGTGAACGAGTTCCGGTTCCGGCATGCCCATCTTCGCGATTTCCTCCCACGGAGCGAGGCCGCCCATCGCGAGAACGACGATCGCGTAGAGGACCGCCGGAATGAACAGCGCCGACAGGATGACCGTTCCCATCTTTTTGACCGGGAAGTTGACCTCCTCGATCATCGTGGGAGTCATCTCGAAACCGATGAACTTGAGCGAAAACACCGCCATCGCGACGAAGATGCCGCTCGTCCCCTTCGGGAAGAAGCCGCCGTGCGCGGTGATGTTCGCCATCGTCCAGTTCGGATTCGTGAAGAACACCGTGGCGACGACGAGCGAAATAGCGACCATGCTGAAGAAGAATATGTTGGAGAGCGCGCCCGTCAGGCTGATGTTGAAGTTCGACAGCACGTACCAGACGAACACGATGCCGATCGCCGCATAGACCTGAAGCTCCTTCGGAATCGGAAAGAAGTAGTTGATCGCGGTGAGAAAGATGAACGCCATCATCGGCGGCTCGACGACCTGGACCAGGAACATCATCCACTGCATGATCCACCCGACGCCGTGTCCGAATGCGTTCGTGGTCCACACGTCGACCGAAGACGAGAACGGAAGCATCGCCGACAGCTCGGCGAATGCGAGCCCCACCGGAATGAGCAAAAACGCCAGCAAGGGGAAGATCCACGCTGCGCCGGCGCCCGTCAGCGAGAACCAGTACGGAGCCTCGGCGAGCCATCCGCCGATGACCGCGCCGCACGCGATCGAAATCATACTGATGAACGAGAGTTCCTTTCTGAGCGATTCTTTTTTCTCAGGCATCCGTCATCCCTCCCGTTACCCTATCGCGGCGAGCAGCTCGTCCGTATTGATGACGTGGCAGTAGATGTTGTTCAGGACTTCGAGCTCGTGCCGCTGGATTTCCTTCGTTCCGGCCATGCACGCGTCTTCGATGAGCCAGACCTTGAAGCTCTCGTCGGCAAGGCTCCGCACCGTTCCGGAGACGCACTGGTCCGTGTAGACGCCCGTGACGACGACCGTATCGATTCCCATGTTGTGCAGGATGAGCCGAAGGCTGCTCCCCGTCACGGCGCTGTCGGTCGTTTTCGTGACGACGATCTCGTCGCCGATCGGCGCGACTTCGGGGATGATGTCCGCGTCCGCTGCGCCGATGGGGAGGAGCAGTTCGTTGAATCCCGTCGCCTTCTGGTCGAGGGAGCGGTCCCTGCCGTCTTTCTTGTGGCACTGGATCTTGGCGAAGACGACTTCCATGTGCTTTTCCCGGAACGCTTTCAATATCCGCCGGTTGTTCGGGACGACGACCCGGTCGATCGCATCGTAGAAGGGCTTCCATCGATCGAGATGCAGAAGCTGTTCCGCTGTCGGGTTCTTCGGGGCGGGGCGTGTCACGAAGACGCGCTGAAGATCCACGACAAGAAGCGCGGTTTTTTCGGGTTCGATCACGATTTCTCCCCTGTCGTGATCCGGCTCGTAATAGAATGATACGTATCTGTCGTTAACTCTCATTCCAGAAACCACCTCTCGGAAAATGTCCGCGCCCGCAATCCCGAGGCGTTCCATCAGATCCGTCCGTTTCGGGGGCGGGGCATGTCGTTGCATCCTGCTTCCTGCGCCTGTCGCGCCGTCTTCTCTTCCCGTCAGCCTCCTCTCCTCCGGTTCGTACGCGGGGCTCCTGAGCGCTTCCCGCAAACGGAACGCGCCGTATGAACGCCCGACGTGAAGAACGGACACTCATACGGCGCTACACTACTTTCGGAAAGGGAAATAGCCCATCGGCGGCAAGAGCACAATCCGCTTTTTCCATCTTCCCTGTTTCAGTATTTTCTCTGCGGAAAAAAGGAAGGCGCAAATGGGGAGAAACGGGAGCGTCAGCGTGGGACCGGGATGAGCCCCCTGGATATAGCGTACTTCGTGAGTTCGGCGATGTTCCGGACTCCGATTTTTTTCATGAGGTTCTGGCGGTGGGTTCCAACCGTCTTGACGCTTACATGCAGCATTCCGGCGATTTCAGCGTTCGTCCGGCCCTCGGCAAGCATTTTCGCGATTTCGCTTTCCCTCGGGGAAAGCTCCGCGCCGTCACCCTCGCCGTTTCTCCCGAGTCCGTGGACCGCGTCCACATAGAGCTTCGCCACTATTTCGGAAACGCTCGGTCCGAGGTAGACGTCTCCGTTTCGCACGGCGTACAGCGCTTCGGCGAGTTCGGTCGAGGCGCAGTCTTTCAGGAGAAACCCCCTGGCTCCGGCTTTGAGCATTTCCGATATGAAGCACCTGTCGGAGTACATCGAAAGCGCAATGATTTCCGTATCCGGATTCTCCCGCTTGATGATCCCCGCGGCTTCGATGCCGTCGAGTTCGGGCATGATGACGTCCATGACGACAACATCGGGCTTCAGCTCGTTGACCAGCGCCACGGCCTCGCGGCCGTTCGACGCCTCCGCCACGACGGTCACTTCGGGAACACGATTCAGAATCATCCGGATTCCCTCCCGGACGATGGTATGATCGTCGGCGATGACGACCCTGATCATCGTTCTCACGCTCCTTTGTTCTCGAAAGCCTCCACGGGAATGATAAGCGTCACCCTCGTCCCCTGCCCCTCTTTCGAGCGGATATCCGTATGCCCTCCAAGGGATTTCAGACGTTCCTTCAAGCTGAAGAGCCCAAACGATTTTTCGTTCCATCCGGTGAAGGATATTTCGCCGGCGTCGAATCCCTTCCCGTGATCGATGACGCTGAGCCGCAGAAAGCGCTTGTCGGAAAAGGAGCTTACGACCTTCGCACGGTTGGTCCCGGCATGTTTGACGACGTTCATGAGCAGCTCACGGAGCGCCCTGAAGAGAAACGCCTTCAGTTCGTCGACCATCGTGTCGGGCAGTCCCCTGTTTTCATAGGCGACCTCGAGTCCGTATTCGTCGTACAGCTTCTCGGCAAGCCGGTTGACGGACGGACCGAACCCAAGCTTGTACAGGACGGGAGTGCCGAGTTCGAATGTCAGCGCCCGCGTCATGCGGATCGATTCGTCGATGGCGTCAAGGACGTGCGAGAGTTCCTTCAGCGTCCCGCCGTCGTCCGTGTTCTGGGAGAGCAGCACCAGCCTGATCTTGGAGAGCGCGAGGTTCTGGCCGATCGTATCGTGCAGCTCGGCTGCGATCTTCCGCCGCTCCTTCTCCTCCGAATTGGAGAGCGCCGCCGCCAAGGCCTGGAGCTGCTGCCGGTATTCGATCTCCCTCCGCTCGCTTCGCCGCTGGAGCGTGACGTCGTTCGCATGCATGATGACACAATCCGGCGCGAGAGAGAAACAGGAGATCTGGAATTCGGAAGCCTCTCCGCCGGGACGAAGCGTCATTTCCCGTTCCAGGGCGCACTGCCGCCGCATGCAGATGCGCAGCAGCGAAGAGAGTTCTCCGGAATCGGCGTAGAGTTCCGTCAGTTTTTTCCCGACGTCTTCCGAAATCCTGTTCCGGCTCTTTTTCATCGCGGCGCTGTTGTAGTTCACGAGGACGAAGTCCCCGTCTTTCTCCCGCCACGTATAGGCGGACGCCGGAACGCTGTTGTAGTACGTCATGAAGCTCCGGTCCCGAATGTTCAGCTCCTCGCGGATGTTCCTCGAGAAGCGCGCCCTCCAGCCGAAAAAGATGACGGCCAGAAGCACGGGAAGGGCCGCCATGACGCTGAAGACGCGCGACGCGGACCAGTAGGGGGCGTCTTCGACATACCAGCGTCGGTTGATGTCGGCGAACAGGTCGCTCCCGCGGAGTTTTTCGATGGCGGCGTTGATTTCGGAGAGAACTTCTCCGTCCTTCTCGGAAAGAGCGAAACCCTGCCTCGATTCGAACAGGACGTCTCCGGTCGGCGAGATCCGTTCAAGGACGCCCGCATCGCTCGCGACGCGGACCAGAGGATCCTGAGGACATACGACCGCGTCCACGTCGCCGGAGAGCAGGGCGAAGACGCAATAGGGGATGGACTCGAAGGGCGCGATGTCCCGGACGCCGGTTCTCTTCAGATACGAGAATGCGAAACTCGAGCGGACTGCGCCGATTTTCAGTTCGCTCAGCTTCCGGTTCGCATGAACGGCCGCGTTTCGCTTCAGGACAAACGTCCTGACGGGAAAACATTCCAGGGGGTCGGAAAAGACGATCCCCTGCCCGGCCATCTCCGTCCTGCCGAGTCCGGAGTTCGGAATCAGATCGACCTTTCCGGAGAGCAACGCTCCGAGCATTTCGTCCAGGCCGTCCACAACCACAAAGCTGATCTTCATGTTCCCGAACCGGCCGACGGCGTCGAGCATTTCGACTGTCGATCCCTTCGGAATTCCGTCGCTGTCTATGGAGTACTGCGGTGGAAAATCCTTCGGGATGGCGATGCGAATCTCACGAAGCTCTTCGGCGAAAGCGGAGCCGGAACGGCCTGCAAACACCATCGCGAGCGCAAGGACGAGCATGACAGGCAACCGCCGCATCGATCCCTGCGGCAGGATCTCACGCATCGTCGCTCCGGGGATTATACGGAACGTCCTCCGTCCGGCAGGAGTCTTTCGCAAGGGACATCCCGTTCACAACCGCCGGACGCGGCCGGCGGTCACTCCCGCTCGCGTCCGATAAGGTCCCACTTGTTGCCGTACAGGTCCAGGAAAATGACGACGGGACCGTACGCTTCCCGCCGGGGTTCTTCCGCGAAGCGAACGCCGCACGCCTTCATGCGTTCGCAGTCTCCGTCGAAGTCGCTCGTGTAGAGGAAAAAGGCCACGCGCCCGCCCGTCTGGTCGCCGATCCGCCTCTGCTGTTCCGGCGTCGCCGCCCGGGCCAGAAGAAGCGACATTCCGGACGGCGTCGACGGGGCGACGACGACCCAGCGCTTGCCGTCGCCAAGCGGCGTGTCCTCGACCAGCCGGAAGCGAAGGACGTCCGTAAAGAAGGCGATCGCCTCGTCGTAGTCGCGGACGACGAGCGTGCAGTGCGCGATCGACCGCCGCATGCTACGGCCTCGCCGTTTCGTTCCAGATATCGCGGAAAATCTTCCACGAACCGTCGGCCTGCTTCCTGAGGACCAGGAGGCAGTGTCCTTCGACGGATGCGGGGGTCCCGCCGGCCTTCGGCGCATCGGTTCTCGCGAATTCCGCGTTCAGGAAGGCCCAACCCTCGCAGATGCGGCTGTCGCCGGGCTTCAGTTCGAACTGCGAGCGCGTTTTCGCGAAATGGCCGACGTACCGGGCCGTGACCTTCTCTGCGCCGACGACCGCCGGCATTCCGGGCGGAAGCAGCATTCCTTCCGCGTCGAAGAGACGCCCGATCGCCCCGGCGTCGTTCGCGTTGAACGCGGCGTTGAAGTCCCGGCGCACCGCGTCGACGGCGGCCGTCTCGTCCGCGGCGAACGCGGCCCCTCCGGCCAGAATCGCGCACAGCAGCGCAACGACGAAAATCGCGGGGCGTACGAAATACGCATGATTCTTCATCACCGATGCCTCCCTCATGTCATCCGGCCGAACGCCATGCCTCCGGCCGCGATACATTCCACCCATTCCGACTTTTCTGACGCACACTATAACAAAGCCGCCGGTGTTGTCAAACGGTCCCTGTCGCGCGCCGGACGCCGTTTCAGCTCCCGGACGC
>CALMZW010000036.1 GCA_937870605.1 uncultured Synergistaceae bacterium | reverse complement strand
CGGAGGTTTCGCCGCTATCAAGGCGCTTTCGACGCGGAACGACGATCCGGAACATGCATGCAGACCGTTCGATCGCGACAGGGACGGCTTCGTCATGGGAGAGGGCGCCGGTGTCCTGCTCCTCGAGGAACTCGAGCACGCGAAGCGGCGAGGCGCGCACATATATGCCGAACTGGTCGGATACGGCTCCACATGCGACGCCTCCCACATCACCGCGCCCGATCCCGAGGGCGATGGTGCCGTGCGGGCCATGAGAAATGCGATGACGCAGGCAAAATGGCTGCCGGAGGACGTGGAGTACATCAACTCCCACGGAACCGCGACGGTTTTGAACGACAAGACGGAGTCTCTGGCGATTCGCAGACTCTTTGGAAATCACGCGGATTCCGTGCTCGTCAACTCGACGAAGTCAATGATAGGCCATTGCCTGGGAGCTGCCGGCGCTCTGGAGACAATCGCTTCGATAATGGCGATTGAACGGGGTGTCGTTCACCCGACGATCAATTACTCCACTCCTGATCCGGAGTGCAACATCAATGTCGTCGGACCGAAACCGGTATATCGGCCTGTTTCGCGGTTTTTGGTGAATAATTTCGGTTTCGGCGGACACAACGGAGTCCTGGCGATACAAAAATTCGAGGAATAGACCGGATCGATGACAAGCCGTCTTGAGAGGCTCTCCCGATTGCAGGAGAGGCTTGAGTACCGGTTCAGGAATACAGGGCTGCTCGAAGAGGCTCTGACGCATTCGTCCTATGCGCACGAGCATGGTCTCGCGAACTGGAACGAACGCCTGGAATTCCTCGGGGACGCAGTCCTTGAAGTCGGCGTTTCCCGGTTTCTCTATGAATCATACCCGCAGCTTGCCGAAGGAGAGCTGACCCGCTACCGGTCAAGCGTCGTGTGCAAGAATGCGTTGATCCGATGGGCGGAGCATATGCAACTGAGAGACTTCCTGTGTTTGGGAAAGGGAATGGAGGCGTGCGGGGAACGGCACAGCGTTTTTGCGGATGCGTCCGAAGCCGTGATCGGCTCCGTCTTTGTGGACGGAGGCTACGAAGCCGCGGAAGCTCTGGTGTATCGCTATCTCCTTTTTCAGGCCGGGGAAAGGAATACGGATCTTTCTCTCGATCCGAAAAGCGCTCTTCAGAGATATGTTCAGGAGAAAACGCCGGGCGGATTGAATTATACCGTGACGTCGGTCACAGGTCCGTCACATGCCCCCTTTTTCACCGTAATAGTGGAGCTGGAGCATTGTGTAATCGGAGAAGGAAGCGGCGCCTCGCGACAGGAAGCCGAGTTCGATGCTGCGAAAAACGCCATGGCGGATTTGATGGCTTCCGAGAGCGCCGTGTGTGTTCAGGGAGAACGATGAAACGGGTTTTCGTTCTCCTTTTTCTTTTGTTTTTTCCCGGAACTGTCTGTGCGAACGACACCATGGATGTCTGGACGACATCTCCATGGCTTGCGCTTGTCGCACGATTCATCGGGGGCGTCTATGTCCAAGTCCGCCCGGTCACGGCGTGGAAAGAGGATGCCGTCGTCGTACGGATGGTCCAAGCGAGGGATGTTCCGTTCGGAGCGCGTATTCTGTGTCTTGACGGCGACGATCTGAGGGAACACGGTTTTTCTTTTTCCGACTGGAAACAGGCCCGGCAACTCTACGATTTCCTTCCGTTCCCGCAAGGCGAAACGGACTCGTACCTTTCGGATCCATCGGTCCTGCCTTTTGTGGCGCAACGACTGCTGATCGCGTTGTCCGGATGGGACCAGACGCATTATTCGTATTTCCAGCGACGGCTTGCGGAATTCCAGACAAGGCTGGAAAGCACCGTCATTGTTGGTCGAAAGATGCTTGCCGGAACGCGTATTGTCGATCTGACGGGGTGTTCGACGCAATTTCTGAAAGCGGCGTCCTGCGTTCTCGAGAAACCCGCGCCGGCGAGCCTTGATCTCTGGAGCAAGGGCGAAGGAAAAGAAGAACTCCTTTCGTTTATTTCCGAAAAGATACGGACGGATCGTCTTCCCGTCGTCGACGACCTCACGTCTGCGGCGATCAGGGGCGTTCTTGCGTCGATCCCCGGCGTGGCGAGGCTTTCCCGTCCCGCTATCGATCAGGATATTCTTCTGTCTTTTTATGACCGGTATCTGTATCTGTGGAATATGACGGGGCGAGGCAAGAGCGAAATCTCTTCGTCGAAAGGAAAGGAACCGAAGCGATGAGGATAATCGCGCTCAGGTAGGGGAACGGACCGCTCAAGGAAGAAAACGACGCCATTCCGGAAAAAAGAGGGCCGGTCATCATGGAGAAAGTAAAGCATATATCGTAGAACCCCATAGTGTGTCAAGTAACGTAGAGTTTCCCCTTCATGGCCGC
>CALMZW010000035.1 GCA_937870605.1 uncultured Synergistaceae bacterium | reverse complement strand
CAGGGACTCAGGAGAATGCTCAGGATGCCCCACGCGAAAGCCGCGAGCGGGGCGAGCCATGTCGCGCTGTGAAGAATGCCGTAAATGGCCTCGAACAGGGAGTGGAACATCCTCTACCCCTCGTTGACGGTGATGCCGACCTCTTTGAGCTTCTTCTTGAAGGCGTCGAGCGGCAGATAGCCGACATGCGTCCCGAGGACCTTCCCCTGTCCGTCCTTGAAGACGAGCATCGGAATGTAGCGGACCTTGAACTCCCGGGCGAGATCCGGGTTCTGCATGATGTCCACCTCTTCCGTCCGCACCTGCGCGCCGTACTTCCCGGAAAACTCCTTCAGGACGATGGACATCTGCTTGCAGGCGGGGCAACTCTGCGATTGAAGGATCATGACGACGGGGAGCGCAGCCGCTACGGCCGGCTTTTCCTTCTCGGTCGTTCCCGCGGGGCCGCGAAGAACGAATACACCCGCCACGGCGACGAGAACCAGGGCTATAATCACGATATTGCGAACTTTTTGAGACATGGTGATCTCCTCCGTTTGGTTGGTCTGGGAAAGTTCATTTTCGCGAAGCAGAAAATGACGCTCCTAGTATAGAGTCCCGGAACGGCGCGTCAAGAGCGGAGAATTACGGAGGTGCAGGAGATGGTTCACGACACGCAGAGCGCGGGATGGGACAAATTGCGAGCGGAGGCCCTCGAAGACGCGCAAGAAACGGTGCGGTTGCGCCGCAGGATACACGAACATCCCGAGCTGGATTTCGATCTGCCGCACACGGCGGGGATCGTAGAGGCCGAACTGTCCGCACTCGGAATTCCCTCGCGGCGTTGCGCGCAAACCGGCGTCATCGGCGTTCTTCACGGATCGGGAACGGGCCGGACAGTCGGCCTTCGTGCGGATATGGACGCGTTGCCGGTCCGGGAGGAATCCGGATGTTCCTTCGCCTCGAAGATTCCCGGTGTTATGCATGCGTGCGGGCACGATATCCACGTTGCGGGAGCGCTTGGCGCGGCGCGACTGCTTGCGAGGCGGCGCGATGCATTCCGGGGGAGCGTCGTGTTTCTTTTCCAGCCCGCCGAAGAGACCTCCGGCGGCGCGCTTCCCATGATCCGCGACGGCGCCCTCGACAGTCCCCGGGTCGAGGCGGTTTTTTCGTTTCACTGTTCGCCGGACCTTGCCGCCGGGACGATCGGCGTCGCTCCCGGACGCTTTCGCGCGGCTTCGGACATGCTCGATTTCCGGATCACGGGGAAGGGGTGTCACGGAGCGGAACCGCAACGGGGAACCGACGCGATTCTCGCGGCGGCGCATGTCGTCTGCTCGCTGCAACACGCCGTCAGCCGCATGACCGACCCGAACGACAGCGCCGTGCTCACGGTCGGGGAAATCTGCGGGGGAACGGCGCGAAACATCGTCGCCGATTGCGTGACGATGAAGGGAATACTGCGGACTCTCTCGTCCGCAACGCGGGCGCGGCTTCTCTCGGAGGTCGGGAAAATCGCGTGTGGCGTCGCGTCGGCCTTCGGCGCCGAATGCACGATGACGCACGTTCCCGGCTATCCGTGCCTCGTCAACGACGCCGTTTTGACGGAGCTTGTCGCGACGTGCGCGGCAGGCGTGATCGGGGGCGAAAACGTACAGGTCATCCGGGAACCGAGCATGGGCGTCGACGATTTCGCGTGTTTCCTCGAAAGAGTCCCCGGATCCTACTTCCTGCTCGGAACGGCTTCGGCCGCCGGCGCCGCTCCGCTTCATTCGCCGCGGTTCGATCCCGACGAAAGGTCGATCCCGGTGGCCGCGGCCGTATGCGCGGCGACGTGCCTGGGGTATCTCGACGACGTTCAGCGGAAATAGTCGAACAGCGTTCCCATGTGAAAGCCCGAGATCGTGCACCGGTTGAAACGCTGGTAGATCTTCTCGCGTCCTTCGACGAGCGCGGAAGACGAGATCCCGAGACGGATGGAGAGCGACGCTTCGATGTAGGCCGAGAGCTTGTCGCACGCTTCGATGATTCGTCCGTCGATCGGGTTCCATTCCGGCGAATTGTACGAAGCGTCGATATCGGCTCCATCGACAACGGTCGGGAATTCCGCTTCTCCGGGCCAAACTTTGTTGCGGAACTCGTCTTCGGTGAAATAGCCTATTTCCCGCGCCCAGGAATCGGGCAGCAGGGGAAATATCTTTTCCTCCATGGCCTGCCGTTCGTACCGCCTGATGAGGTCGTCGAGTCCTTCGACGGAGTTCTTCACGGGAGAGATGATATCGCGTGTGAGAACTTCCGGAAGGTCGTGAAACAGCCCGCCGAAGAAGTCGTTATACGCGCGTTTCGGGCACGCGTCCGTCTCGAGCGCGACGAAGTACGAAAGAATCGCCACGAACAGCAGGTGTCCGAGAACGGAGGTCTGCGGAATGCGCGGCGTCTGCGCCCAGCGCTTCTGGAAACCGAGCTGTCCCACGAGCGAGACGAAACCGAGAACGCCCTTCCGGTCGTCGGGGGCGTCCCACGCGGTGAGCATTTCCTGGACCGAGGGGATATCCGCGAGATCTTCGACCTGGCTGTAGATCTCCTTTCGGGTCTCCTCGATGCGGTACATTTTCCGGCTCCACTCGTAGACGAAGTCGAACTCCCATTTGGTTGCGAGATAGTGCGCCGCCCGAAGAATCCGCTGTTCCCGGGAGGATGTTTCCGAGAGAAGATAGCGCTCGAAACGGCCGGACAGGTCGCCGGGCAGGGATTCGAGATCCGGACGGAACTGTTCCGCGACCCATGCGTTGAGCTTTCGGCGCTGTTCCGGGTCTTCCATGAACTTGTGGAAGACGGGCGGTTTGATGTCGGTCAGAACGACCCTGTGGAGAAACTCGAAAATCCCGCCTTCGATGAGCGCGATCCAGTCGATCGGTCCGCGGCCGCGGTCCGATTCCCTGCGTGCGAGAACATACGCGATCACCATCTTGTGCGCCTGCTTCCCGAGTTCGGAGAAGCAGGCGGGGTGCGGATGGTCGTTCCAGCGCTCGATGCTGGCGGCCGAGAAGATCCGTTCGATGAGCGTTCTCGTAATCGTGGGGCATCCCTCCGTTCGTCGCGAGAGCGGTCACGCGACTCGTTCCATTATACGGCGGAGAACGCGAACCGGAATCGCACGTCGCATCTGTCCGAGACATCCGGTTCCCGGTTCGCGCGATTACTTTCTGCGGTCGGCAGCCCTTTGAACGAAGCTCCGGAAAAGCGGAAGCATCGCATCGCCGCCCGCGAGCATCATCTCCGGGTGCCACTGAACGCCCACGACGAAGTCCTTTCCCGGCATTTCGATGCCTTCGACGATCCCGTCCGGGGCGTGGGCGGTGACGATGAGCCCCTCTCCCGGGACGTTGACGGCCTGATGATGGAAGCTGTTGCCCCGGAAACGCTTTCCGAAAAGACCCCCGATGACGGATCCCTCGTCCGCTGTTATCGTGTGCGTCGCGATCCGACGGTCCGCCTTCTGGGAGTGACAGACCAGATTTAGCGGCAGGGAGGGGAGATCCTGGTGGAGCGTGCCTCCGAAAGCGACGTTGAGGATTTGTTCGCCGCGGCATATCCCGAGGACCGGCATATTCCGGGCGACGGCGCCGCGGACTGCGGCGATATGAAAGGCGTCGAGGACGGGGCAGCAGTATTCAAGCCGGGGATGCGGCTCCTCTCCGTAGAGGGACGGATCCACATCGGCGCCGCCGGGCAGGAGAACGCCGTCGACGACATCGAAGAGTTCTTCCGAAAACCCCAAGGCTTCTCCGGCGGGTATGATGAGAGGGCGGGCGCCGCTCTTTCGGATCGCGTCGACGTAATCCTTCGGGACGGAGCAGCG
>CALMZW010000034.1 GCA_937870605.1 uncultured Synergistaceae bacterium | reverse complement strand
AGAAGCAGTTGTATGCCCCGCGTTTTTCCCCACGACAGGATGTGCTTCGCTTTCTGGATTGCCAGTGGTTTCTGGGTATTGACGAGGATTCCCAGTGTTCTCATGAATTCTGCGCCTCCCGATCGCCGCCGGGCGAGAGTGTGCTATGCGCCTCTTCAACGATGGAATTGAAGTCCGTTGGTTCCGTCGAAAGATGCGGGATACGGAGCATATCGAACAAAAACTCTATGTTCCCGCTTGGACCGCGTAGCGGAGAGAACGTGCATCCGTTCAGCGTCAGGGACGTATTTGTCGAAAGAAATTCCGCCGTTCGCTCGAGAACGGAAAGGTGAACGGACGGATCCCGGACGACTCCCCCTTTTCCGATCGCCGCGCGCCCCGCTTCAAACTGAGGTTTCACGAGCGCGATCACCCTGCCGTCGACAGAAAGCAGTTTCTCGACGACCGGCAGAATGATGCGGAGAGAGATGAAGGAAACGTCAATGGTCACAAGATCCAGCGCGGCTTCAAACGCGTCCGGAATCAGCGTACGTGCATTCGTTCGTTCCATGACCACGACGTTCGGATTGGTGCGAAGCGACCATGCAAGTTGTCCGTACCCGACATCGATCGCATAGACTTTTTTGGCCCCTCTGGAAAGCAATACTTCCGTAAAGCCGCCGGTCGACGCTCCGATATCCGCGCACACAAATCCTGTCGGATCGACAGAAAACTCGTCCAACGCCCTGATGAGTTTGTGCGCCCCTCTGCTTACCCATTGTTTTTCCGGGAGCGAGACGGAAATCAAGGAGTCGGGGTCAACGGATTCTCCGGCTTTCGTAACGACATCTCCATTGACCAGAACACGGCCTTCGAGCACAAACGCCTGCGCTTGCACCCGTGAAGCCACGAGCCCCTTAGAGACAAGCAATCGGTCTATTCGTTCTTTCTTTCTCGAGCGAATATGCGGCCACCACACTTTCAGCGGTCATTCCACAGAACACGCGCTGCTTCTCCACGCTTCCATGCGGAATGAACGCATCGGGAACTCCCATTCTGATGACACGCACCACAGATCCCAAGTCTGAAGCAAGGCTCGAAATGGCTTCCCCCGCTCCGGAGATTGTAAAGCCGTCCTCCAGAACCACAACTCTGTCGTGTCCGAGAAGCA
>CALMZW010000033.1 GCA_937870605.1 uncultured Synergistaceae bacterium | reverse complement strand
GACGCACGTCTTCCGGATCGGCAGGGAACAGGCCTACAACGGCATGCTCCGGAGCGACATCCCGCCGGCGCTCGAAATCGACGACGGCGACACGGTCGTGTGCAACACGGAAATGCTCTTCGAGGGCACGCTCGACGCGGACATGACGATCGACGACGTCCTCGCGATCCGCGGCGCGATCAAGTCGAAGGGCGGCGGGACCTACGCCTTCACGGGGCCGTTCTTCGTCCGGGGCGCGCGCCCCGGCGACGTCCTCGAAGTCCGGATCAAGCGGATCGCCCCGGGGGCCTTCGGCGTCACCTACGTCTACCCCGACGCCCTCGGCCTCGGCGGCCTCCCCGAAGGGATGGGAGCGGGCTTCTTCCGGACGCTCCGCTACTCGCCGGACAGAAAGACCGTCGACTTCGCGCCCGGAATCACGCTGACGCTCCGCCCCTTCCTCGGCGCGATGGCGGTCGCCCCGAAACCGGGCGAAGTCCGTCAGCCCGCGATCCCCGACTACTTCGCCGGGAACATGGACAACAGGGAGCTCGTCGCGGGAAGCTCGCTGTTCGTCCCCGTGAACGTCGAGGGCGCGCTGTTCATGGCCGCCGACGCCCACGGACTCCAGGGAGACGGCGAGGTCTCCTGCCTCGCGTGCGAGACGTACTTCGAGGAGGTCGAACTCGAATTCGTCGTCCGGAGGGACATGACGCTCGAGCGCCCGATGGCCGAGACCCCGACGCACTGGATCGTGATGGGCTTCCACGCCGACCTCGACGAGGCCATGAAGATCGCCATAAGCGACGCGATCGCCTTCCTCATGGCGGCGAAGGGGCTGACGCGCACGGAGGCCTACGCCCTGTGCAGCCTCGCGGTCGACTTCCGCGTCACGCAGGTCGTCGACGGAAACAAGGGCATCCACGGAATGATCCCCAAGGCGATCTTCCGGCAGGCGTAAGCGCGCGGCTACGCCCCCGCGAGCGGCCTTTCAGCGAGCGGCCCTTCGGCGAGCATTCTCCCGACGATCGTCCGCATCGTCCCGGCGAACACCCCGCGCGTGACGCGCCCGCCGCCGCCGTTCAGGACGTACCCCGGGTGCCAGATCGGGTACACCTCGAACCGGACGGGCGTCCCGTCGTCTCCCTCCATCCGGAAGACGTTCGGGGCGCCAGAGGCGGACGCCTCGACGAGCGACGTCACCGACAGCAGCTTCCAGCCCGACTCCGTGCGAGGGAAGCGCGCCGCAGCTCCCGCCTCCGGCGCGGCGAACTCGACGAACCACCGGAGCGCCGTCCGGCCGACCGCGAGCACCGGGACGGTCCGGCGCGCCCATCCGCTCCCGTCCCCGGCGAGGCACAGGAGCTGCCGCCTCAGGAACCCCGAGCAGGGGCGCATCTCGCCGATCTCGGGCGGGCGGTCCTTCATGGGATTGTCCGGCCTCGACGGGCGGCACTTGACCGCGTTGCAGATGAAGACATCGTCCGGATCGACCTGACAGGCCTCGAGCGCGGTTCGCAAAACCTTGCCGCAGCGTCCGACGAACGGACGGCCGCACGCGTCCTCGTCCTTTCCCGGAGCCTCGCCGACGAGAACGAACTTCGGCGTGAGGCTCCCCTCCCCCGGAACCGCGAACGTCCGCGACTGGGCAAGCGCGCACGCGGCGCAGCCCGCAACGGATTCGCGGATCCGGTCCATCTCTTCTTCGCGTCGTTTCACAGCGTCGTGTCCTCCGTGATCGTGATGCGCGTCCCGCGGACGCGGCCCCGCGATTGTACGGCAAACCGGACGTCTCCGGAAAGAGGCGGATCCTGTTGACACAATCCTCTTTCCCGTGGTATCGTCTCCGCAATCCAAATCGGGAGGAAATACCCATGATCCGGAATCTCATAAACCAGAACTGGTGGTGGCGGGCCAAATAGCCTGCCGCCGGTGACCCTAAAGCTCGCGAAACAGTAGAAGCGCGCACTTTACGGCCGTGGAGGCAGGTCCCTCAAGAGGGATCTTCTTTCACGGCCTTTTTGCACCCCAAGCGGGGGGAGAAAAGCCGGAAAGGTTTTTCTCCCCCCGCTTTTTGTATCCAAAAATAAGGAGGAGATCGTCATGATACTCGACCGCATCCTGAAGCGAAAGGCCGAAGAAACCGCGGAGCTGCTGGCGCCCCGGAGGCGGATGTCCGCCGCGCTGCGACGGGAGGGGCTCTCCGTCATCGGCGAGATCAAGCGCGCGTCCCCGAGCAGGGGCGTCATCAACGGGACGGTGGACCCGGGCGAGCAGCTCCGGCGCTACGAGGAGGGCGGCGCGGACGCCGTCTCGATCCTCACGGACGCGTCCTTCTTCGGCGGAAGCGCCGACGACTTCCGCGCGCTCCGGCCACGGACGGGACTTCCGCTTCTCCGGAAGGACTTCATCGTCTCGGAGGTCCAGGTGTACGAAAGCCTCTTCCTCGGCGCGGACGCGCTGCTGCTGATCGCCGCCGCGCTGGAGCCGGAGCGCCTCGCCGGGCTTCTGGCCCTGACGCGCTCGCTCGGGATGGAGGTCATCGTGGAGGTCCACGCGGAAGCGGAGCTTCTTTCCGTCCTGGAGACGGACGCCGCGATCATCGGCATCAACAACCGGAACCTCGACGACTTCACGGTGGACCTCCGCACCACGGAGCGCCTGAAGAGCGCTCTCGTCCGCCGTGAACCGCGGGGAACACGCATCGTCGTCGCCGAAAGCGGCGTAAAGAACGAGGACGACGCGGCGCGCCTCGCCGACGCGGGCGTCGACGCCATCCTCGTCGGGGAGGCGCTCATGCGGGCTCCCGATCCCGCGGCGATGATCCGGTCGTTCCGAAAGAAGGGGGGCGTCCGCGCGGCATGATTTCGATATGGCGCTTCGTTCCCGGGTGACTCGGCGCGCGCTCCCGACCGCCGCGCCCGAAGGCAACCAGACGATCCGATGCATCCGAAAGGAGAATGAAACGTATGAAAACGTCCATGTACTTCGGCCCCTTCGGAGGCCAGTATGTCCCGGAAACGCTCGTCCCGGCGCTCGACGAACTCGAGGACGCCTACCTGAAAAGCACGACCGACCCGACCTTCGACGCGGAGCTGCTTCCGCTGCTCCGGGACTACGTCGGCCGCCCCTCGGCGCTCACCTTCGCGTCCCGGATCACGGAGGCTCTCGGCGGCGCGAAGGTCTACCTCAAGCGCGAGGACCTGAACCACACCGGCGCGCACAAGATCAACAACGCGCTCGGCCAGATCCTTCTTGCGCGGCGCATGGGCAAGCGGCGAATCATCGCCGAAACGGGCGCGGGGATGCACGGCGTGGCCGCCGCGACCGCCGCGGCGCTCTTCGGCCTGGAGTGCGTCGTCTACATGGGCGAGGAGGATATCCGCCGGCAGGCCCCCAACGTCGCGCGGATGAAGCTTCTCGGCGCGGAGGTCGTCTCCGTCGAGTCGGGCTCGAAGACCCTCAAGGACGCCGTCAACGAAGCCATCCGCGACTGGGTCGCGAACGTCGAAGACTCCTTCTACGTCATCGGCTCCGTGATGGGCCCGCACCCCTATCCGCTCATGGTGCGCAACTTCCAGCGGATCATCGGCGTCGAGGCCCGGGCCCAGATGCTCGAAAAGGAGGGACGCCTTCCCGACCAGGTGGTCGCCTGCGTAGGCGGCGGAAGCAACGCGATGGGGATCTTCCACGCCTTCGTCGACGACGCGGGCGTCGCCCTCATCGGCGTGGAGGCGGCGGGCAGGGGCGTAGACACGGGACTCCACGCCGCCACGATCACGGCGGGCAAACCGGGCGTCCTCCACGGATCGTACTCCTACGTCCTGTACGACGAGGACGGACAGATCCAGCCGGCCTGCTCGATCTCCGCGGGGCTCGACTACCCGGGCGTCGGCCCGGAACACAGCATGCTCGCCGAAACCGGACGGGCGGCCTACGTCTCCGCCACGGACGACGAGGCCGTCGAGGCCTTCCGGCGCACCTGCCGCCTCGAAGGCATCATCCCGGCGCTCGAAAGCTCCCACGCGCTCGCCCACGTCTACCGGACCGCGTCCGCCCTTCCGAAGGACGGCATCGTCCTCGTGAACCTCTCGGGACGCGGCGACAAGGACATGGACGCCATCCTGTCCCTCTGAACGAAAGGAGATCCGACCATGACAACGCTCAAGGCGGCTTTCGAAGGCAAAAAGGCGCTCATCACCTACATCACGGCGGGCGACCCCGACCTGGAAACCACCGGATATCTGCTGCGCCTGCTGGACCGGGAGGGGGTCGACATCCTCGAAGTGGGGATCCCGTTCTCCGACCCGCTCGCCGACGGCCCCGTCATCCAGCAGGCCGGGCAGCGGGCCCTTGCGGGCGGCGCGACCTTGAAGAAGATCCTCGGCATGCTCGCCGGCCTCAGGGGCGCAATCTCCGCCCCCATCGCGCTGATGGGGTACATGAACCCGATCATCGCCTACGGGCCCGAAAAATTCGCCGCCGACGCGGCCGACGCGGGCGCGGCCGGAGTCATCATCCCCGACCTCCCCTTCCACCAGAGCGAGCCGCTCGCCTCGCTGCTCCGGGAAAAGGGGATCGACCTCATCCTCATGGTCACCCCGAACACGACGCCCGAGCGGCTCGGGGACATCGCGGCGCGCGCGTCGGGCTTCCTCTACTGCGTCTCCCGGCTCGGCGTCACGGGGGACGCCCGAACGGGCGAAGCGCCCCTGAAAGACTACATCGGGCGCGTGCGGGCGCGGACGTCCCTGCCGCTGGCCCTGGGATTCGGCGTGAACGGCCCCGAAAAGGCGCGCCTCGCCGCGTGCGTCGCGGACGGCGTCGTCGTCGGCAGCGCGCTCGTCTCCCTCCTCCACCCCTGCGGCGCGGACAGGACGCGGCTCGTAGCGGCGGCCTCCGGCTTCGTCCGGTCGCTCCGCGAGGCCGTCGACGGCGCCTGTGCGATTTGAAGACGTCCGCGTTGAGGTTCCACGGCAAAAAAACCTCGCCGCCCATTGCCCCGTCCTCACGGGCAACGGGCGGCATTTTTCCGACATTCCGGATCTTCGCGTCCTCTCTCCGGCGGAGATGCTTGCGCTGCTGAACCTCAGGGGAACGTGAGAACGACGGAATAGACCGAGACATTTCTTCCGGGCGTTGCGTCTCGACAAAGCGAAGGCGGCCGACGTGCGGCCGGCCAGTACCCGTTGACATCTTGAAATATCAATATTTAACTCCTTGCCAGTAGATTGGCGTGGAAACCTCTGCCATTTTGGGCAGTTGGACATCCCGAAGCGCCCATTTTCGGAATTCTTCAAACCCGGTGCGATCAATAATATAGCCGATATGCTCTTTGCCGCCCGGCGCAGCAGGGTCGATATGTTGTGTTACATAGTCATACGTGTTCAGAATGATCTTTATGATACCGGCTTCATCAATCCACTTTACAAAATCTTCTCCAAGCCGCGGATTTTTCTTCCCCGTTCGACCCATTATCGTAAGCCGGTAGAGCTTTTTTTCGCCCCGAGTCCATGCCCCCGTAGGACATGCCAACACACACTCGCCGCAACCGATGCACCTGTCCGGATAGCGTTCCACCTTATAATTTACGGTCTTCAGCACATTCACGGACTTTTTCTTGCAGGCTTTCACACAGGCTTCGCAATTGATACATCGGTCTTTGTCGTATTGAGGTTCTGTCATGCCCATGATTCCAAAATCATGCATCCGAACTTTCGCGCAATCGTTCGGGCAACCTGTCAATGCAATCTTGAAATGAAGGTCGTTGGGAAAAATCACCTTTTCTATTCTCTGTGCAAATGCCGTTGTGTCGTAGCATGCATAGGGGCAGACGCGGTTTCCGATGCACGCCGTAACATTCCTGGTTCCCGCGGCAGGATACCCCTGACCCGGAGTCTTTTGATTGATGTTGAGCCCTTGAATGATTGGTTGAAGCAGTTCATTGACGTACGGCATGTTCTCAAATAAGATGCCGGGTATTTCAAACCCCTGCCGGCTTGTAATGTGTACGGTTCCATTCCCGTATTTTTCGGCGATTTCTTGAAGAACGGAGAGATACTTTGCCTCCAGGTGTCCCCCTGGTACGCGGATTCTGGAAGCAGTTACACCACGCTGCTTTGTGACACGAAATGCATTTTTCTTCAGGGCTTTTGTGTTCATATCCATAAATGATGGGCTCCTTCCTAGTCAATCAGCTTTCTTCCTTTTACAAAGTTAAATACAGGCCCGTCAAGACAGATATAGGTATCATCAATTTTGCAATGACCGCATTTTCCCAGTCCACAACACATTTTACGTTCGTATGAGATCCAGATGTTCTCCTCACGGAACCCTGCGGCCAATAAACCCTGCGTCGAAAAGCGCATCATTGCGGGCGGACCTACGACAACCGCAACCGCCCGGTCAACATCCTGCAGCTTCAGCTTCGGGATATATTCCGTCACCAGCCCGATGTGACAGAAGGCGTCATCCTCTGAGCAGTCAACCGTTAAAATCACTTCCATATTTTTCATCCAACGTCCGAAGTCTTCCATAAAAAGAATATCCTTGGGCGTTTTAAACCCTGCTATCAATGTCATTGCCTTTAATTCTTCCGGATGATACGAAAAATAATCGACGACGCCGCGGACCGGGGAAAGCCCTGTTCCTCCGGCAATAACAACCAACTCTTTGTTTGTATAGTCGTTCACATCGAAGCCGTTTCCATAAGGCCCCCGAAGGAACAACGCATCTCCAACAAAATTCTCGAATACTTCATTCGTTACCTTGCCGACCCGCCGGATCGTAAGATCTACGCTGTTATTCCCCATACCGCTGACGGAAATCGGGGCTTCTCCAAATTTAGGTATTGAAACTTCGAAAAACTGACCCGGCTTTACTTCGCCGTCATATGCCATGCGAAACGTATATTCAATATCTGTGTGTTTAATGACTTCTTTTATTTCAGAAAGAAATGGACGATACTCATTCTTCATTATGGCCGCCTACCTCCTTGACTGCGATTCCCAGCTTGTTGATGCAATCGGAAAATGAGATGTATTCCGGACACACATCGTCACATCTGCCGCAACCAGTACACATATGGAAGCCGAAGCGTTTTTTAAAATCGTACACCTTATGCAGTACACGGAACCGCATTCTTTGGCCATTCTTCTGGCGGTAGGCGCCTCCGCCGGCGACATCCGTATATCCATCCACCATGCAGGAGGCGGCTACCCTGCGTCGTTCGCCGATTTTGCCGTTATCCGTATAGAAAATATCCTGCATGCTGAAGCAGGTGCACGTAGGGCATACAAAGTTGCACCTTCCGCAGTTGATACAGCGGCTATCATATTCATCCCATATCTTTGACCGTGAAACGTCGAGCGAGAGCCCTTGCGGGATCGATACATGGACGTTCGTCTCCGTTACGTAGGAGGGGACAACCACGCGCCGGCTCATGCCGTTCCGTTCAAGCACTGTTTCCCAGTCCGCAAACCGATTATCCATCTCATAAAAATCGCCTTTTTTTTCAAGGCTAGCATCATAGGTTTCAATCCGGTTTGTCTGCATATCGACGCAGAAACAATTTTCAAAAGCATTTTTGCATCCCATCAAAACAAACTTCACATTGTCTCGAATTCGTTTATAGTAATAGTCCTCATATTCATTTTTAATATATATTTCGTCCAGTCGCTTCACGGAATGCAAATCGCAGCTCCGGAGCAAAATAATGGCGTTCTTCTTGGGTCCGTCTGCTTCCGTTACCTGATCTTCCGTAAAGAAAAAAAGAGTTTCAGACAGCGGGATGAGAACTTCTTTAAAGGGGAAGTCGGATTTTTTCTCAAATTCGATTTCTTCCACTGTTGTGATTGGCGCATACCGAATGCTGTCGGTTTCCGAAAAGGCGCCTTTGCCACTCATTCGAACAGGAGCGTAGATCAGATAACTCTCTGCCCACTCTTTTAAGACAGCATTTACGCCTTCTTTTGTAAGAAGATAGCCCATTTATATATCCTTCTCTCTTTTTATATAAATTAATTATATAAAACAAAGTCCATTCTCAAATAGCTCTTTGCATTCACTGCCGTCCGGGTCACTGCATATCCATCCTATCTGCAAGCTGCATGCCGCCTCGGCAGGACTGCTCCTTGGAGGTCGCCTTCCCAACGCTCGATACAGTCATTTTCCGGCGTCTCTCTCGATTTCCCGGCTGAGGGACAGGCTCTGGGAGCGCGGAACCCGCCTCACGAGCCGCGCAACGTCGGGATTCGGAAAGCGACGGCTGACGATCGCGACGTCGAGATCCCGGCCTTCGCAGAACCGCAGCGCGTGTTCGCAGCTCTCCGTGATCCATTCCGAGCGGTTTTCGAAGACGCCGCCGCCGACCAGCGTCAGGAAGACGCAGGCGTTGCCTGTCTCCGAGGCGTTCAGCGCCGCGGCGCACATCGTCGCCTCGTAGGTCGCCTCGAGGACCAGTCGCGCGAAGGGCTCCCAAAGGTCCGCCGGATGGACGCCGTAGCCGACCGGAAGCGCCGAACAGTACGCCTGCGTCACGGTATGGCGTCCGCCCCGGATCGTCACCTGCGTGTTCCACTGGATGCCGATCCGCAGCAGTCCCTTCAGGCGTTCACGTTCTTCGGGGGACATCGACCCGACCATTCGGGAGATTTCGGCAAGCCCTGCGCGCGTCGCCAGGGCGTACCCGTTGCGCATCGTCCAGAGCCGCTCCCCTGAATTGCCCAGCGCGTCGCCCAGGTCCGAAAGACAGTCGATCTGATTGTCCGAGGTCTGCCCCACGCGGCCGCGCACGGGCGCGAAATAGTTGCGGAATATCGTTCCCGCTCCGGCCGCGACGGCGCACGCCGGCCCCTGCGTGTGGTCGTTCTCATAGATTCCGACGCCGCGTTCGGGCGTCGCATCGGGGCCTGCCATCTCGAGCAGATTGAACTGCGAGGCGACCTGGAACAGCGCCCCCGCGTTCGACGGATCCGCGTGCAACTTCCCGACATCCGCGAGCACCTCCCGCGCCGAAAGCCTCCCCGACGCCGGAGCGATCCGGGCGACCCGCTCGCGAAGCTCCCCGAGGGACGGCGTTTCCAGCCGTCCGCAGAGGAACGACCGGCCGTTCACGCGGGACGTCAGCGTCCCGCCGTCAAGAACGAGCTTCGCGCGGACGTCGTCCGCCGACGTTTCGGAAAAGCCCGTCAGTTCTTCAAACCAGGTCATCGGTTGGTTCATCTCCCTTCCCGAATGAGCAGCGCCGCGAGGTCCGCGAGCGGTATGGCGTTCACGCCGTTGTACAGCGGAAAGGTCTCTGCCCCCGGGTACACGATGAACCGCTTCGCGGGGCGCAGATCGTCGCAGGCCACGTAAAACCCGCGTTCCGGCTTCGGGCACAGGCTCCGCTTGATCTCCACAGCCCACAGGGCCCCGTCGGGGAAGAAGAGCAACAGGTCGATCTCCGCGCCGCCCCCCGTCCGGTAGAACGCCCCCTGAACACCCTCGGGGGCGACGGCGAGCAGATTCTCGACGACGAACCCTTCCCAGCTCGCGCCGACCACCGGGTGCGACAGCAACGCCTCGCGATCCGCGATGTCGAGCAGCGCGTGGACGATCCCGCTGTCGCGGACGTACACCTTCGGCGACCGGACGAGGCGCTTGCCGACGTTCGCATGCCGGGGCGCAAGCCGCCGCACGAGGAAGAGGTCGTCGAGGAGGTCGATGTACGACGCGGCCGTCCGCGAATCGAGGCCCACGTTCCGCGCGAGGTGGGCGACGTTGAGAAGCCCGCCCTGATTGTGCGCGAGCATCGTCCAGAAGCGGCGAAGGACGGGCGCGGCGATCCTGGGGCCGAACTGCGGGATGTCGCGTTCGAGAACCGTCCGGATGAAATCCTGCCGCCACCGGAGGCTCCGCGCGTCGTCGCGGGCGAGAAGGCTGTCGGGAAAGCCGCCCCGGAGCCAGAGATCGTCCTGCGAGGCCGCGACTTCCGACACGTCGAAGGGATCGAGTTCGAGAAAAGAAACACGTCCCGCGAGCGTCTCCCCCGCCTGCCGGAGCAGATCGAGGGACGCCGATCCGAGAAGAAGGTACAGCCCTTCGCGCCGCCCCTCCCTCCGCGCGCCGTCGATCAGGCCGCGGAGGACGGGAAAGAGCCCGGGGGCGCGGTGGACTTCGTCGAGAATCACGAGCCGGTCGAGATGCGAGGAGAGATACAGCTCCGGCTCGGAGAGCTTCGCGAGATCCCGCTCGGATTCGAGGTCGAGGTACACCTCC
>CALMZW010000032.1 GCA_937870605.1 uncultured Synergistaceae bacterium | reverse complement strand
TCTTTCGATCATTTCAACCCTGTTCGCCGCCTTGAGGATAGGACGACCGACGACAAGATAATCCGCTCCAGCGCATATTGTTTCCCGCGGAGTCCCCGTCCGTGACTGATCGTCGCCTCCGGTCTCGAACCGGACTCCCGGAACGACGGTTTTTATTTCCTGCCCCGCGGCCGCGCGGACAACCGCGAGATCCGACGGAGAACACACGATTCCGTGCATCCCCGCGTCGCGCGCGCAGGAAGCTCTTCGCGCAAGCGCCTCGTCCATGGGACAGTTCGGATGGACCTCGGACCATTCCGCCTCGTCGAGACTCGTCAGAACGGTGACTCCGAGCAACATGATATCGGAGCCGTGCGCGTCCACGACCTCGCGGGCGGCGCGCATCATGGATCGGCCTCCCGAGCAGTGCAGCGTAAGCGCCCACAAGCCCTCTCCCGAAAGCACCTCGACGGCCATTCGGACCGTATTGGGAATATCGTGCAGCTTGAGGTCCAGAAAAACCCGATAGCCCCGGTTCATGATCTCCCGGACGAACGGCAGTCCGCCCAGCGCATACAGCTGGTGTCCGATCTTGATGAACGAGAGCGCGTCCCCCGTCTCGTCAAGGATGTCCAGGGCCGTTGCCGGCGTCGCCACATCGAGCGCGAGAATAAGCGGTGTCTGATCTTTCATGGTTCCTCCTCAGGCGTCATCTGCGGGCGTCGCTCCGCGCCATTCCCGAAAGCGAGCCGACGGTATCGAGCCCGTGCCGGTCGAGATAGTCCGTTATGCCGCGACACAGCGTTTCGGGCGCATCGAGCGAGCGGAAAATCGCCGCTCCTATTTCGACCGCCTGCGCTCCGGCCTGAAGCATGGCGATCGCGTCTTCCGGAACGGTGATTCCGCCGCAGCCGATGACCGGAATCCGGACACAACCGGCGACATCCCAGACGAGACGCAGCGCAAGCGGGAAAACCGCCGGGCCGGAAAGCCCGGCGAAGGTCCTCTGAAAGACCGGCGTTGCGCGTTCGACGTCAATCGCCATTCCGAGCCACGTATTCGCGACGACAAGGGCGTCCGCTCCGGACGCCTCGGCCGCCTTCGCGACTTCATGCGGATCCCGCATCTGGGGCGTCAGCTTCACCCAGAGAGGCCCCTTCCAGGCACGTCGGGCGATTGATACGGCCTGCGACGCTCCCTCGGGCGTCATCCCCCAGCTCATGCCTCCGCCGGAGACATTCGGGCACGAGATGTTCAGTTCGACGCCGGGAATCTCCTCTTTGCGATTCGAGAGCAGACCGAGGGTGTGGACCACTTCTTCCTCGGTCTCCATCGCAACGTTGACGAGAAAGGGAACGCCGCTCTTCGAAATGAGCGGAAGATGCGTGTCCAGGAAGGCGTCGACGCCGCAGTTCTGCAGGCCGATGCTGTTCAGGACGCCGCAGGGCGTTTCCCACACGCGATGGCCTTCATTCCCGGTTCGTGGGCGCGCCGTCACCGCCTTGGTGCAGATGCCGCCCACCCCCGGCAGGTTCTTCCGGTCCCACAGATCCGGTTCAAAGGGCCAGACGCCGGAACAGATGATCACCGGAGTCGGAAATGTCACGCCTCCGACCGTTCGCTCAAGCCTCGCTCCGGGGTTCATTCCCACTCCACCTCCTCCGCCCGAAAAACGGGACCATCGACGCAGACCCGTTTCTTTCCGTCCCGCGTGGAAATGGCGCATCCCAAGCACCCGCCCATGCCGCAGGCCATCCGATGGTCCATGCTCACCCAGATGTCCCGTTTCCGGTCCGGATGCTTTCCGACCAGCGCCGCAAGCATCCCCCGCGGCCCGCACGCCCAGACGTCCGTATCGACCGGAAGAACGACGGGAAGTCCATCGAGGGCCGTCCCCGTCTCGCCGAAACTTCCATCCTGCGAGAAAATCCGCAGCGCAGGAATTTCGTCGCGCATCGCCTTCGCGAAGGTTTCCCACGAACCATCCGGCACACCGAGGATAACGTCCCCGACCAATTCCGGCGGAGTCTTCCGGTATGCAGCAA
>CALMZW010000031.1 GCA_937870605.1 uncultured Synergistaceae bacterium | reverse complement strand
GGGTATTCCGACGTGAAACCGTCGGCGGCTCTCTCGTCTCAATCCGAATGCTTCGTCCGCGCTTCGCCCGTCAGCCGTTCGTCGCGACGACAACCGACTGCGCCAGCACCGCGGCCCCGACGGGGATCGCACTCTCGTCGGCGACGAACTTCGGGCTGTGCCACGGGTGAACCGCGCCGATCCCTTCGTTTCCGACCCCGAGCCAGAACAAGCAGCCGGGGATACGGTTCTGATACAGGGCGAAATCCTCGCCGCCCATCGACGGCGTCGCCTGAATGATTCCGCCTGCTCCCACAACGTCGGAGGCCGCCCGGAAACAGCAGGCGTAGGAAATGGCGTCGTTCGTCACGGCGGGCAGATCCCGGCGGATATTCACCTCCGCCCGGCACCCGAGCCCCGTCGCGACGGAAGCGGCGACAGTCTCGATCCTTGCGTGAAGCGCATCCCGGACCTCGGGCCGGAACGAACGGACCGTCCCCGTCAGTTCGACGTCTTCGGGGATCACGTTGTTCGCGACGCCGCCGTGGACCGTGCCGAAGGAGATCACGGCCGCCTCCAGCGGGTCGACGTTCCGGCTCACGATCGTTTGCAGGTTCATGACGACCGACGCCGCGGCGACCACCGGATCGGCGGACCGGTGCGGAATCGCGCCGTGCGAACCGACGCCGAGAATCCGGACTTTCAGTGTATCAACGGCCGCCATCAACGGCCCTTCCTTCAGGACGACCGATCGGGCCGGATAAGCGGGGTGGTTGTGCAGGCCGAAGATCATCGCTGCGGGCGGATCGGCGAGCGCGCCGTCCCGGAGGATCGCTTCCGCGCCTTTGTTGATCTCCTCCGCAGGCTGAAAGAGCATCACGACGCCGCCCGCAAAGCTCCCATCCTTTTTGGCTTCCGCAAGCATCCGCGCCGCTCCGAGCGCGCAGGCCGCATGGATGTCGTGCCCGCACGCATGCATGATTCCCGGGCATGTCGACGCGAATTCGAGCCCGGTGTTCTCCTGAACGGGGAGCGCGTCCATGTCGGCCCGGATCGCAATGACCGGAGCCCCGGGCGTTCCTTCGAGGAAGCCGTGGACGCCGGTCCCGCCGACCCGTCGGACGCGGTATCCCCACTCCTCCAGGAAAGCGGCGACGATCCCGCCGGTCCGCTCCTCCCTGAAGCTCAGCTCCGGGTTCCGGTGCAGATCACGCCGGACGTCGACCATCCAGCCGGAGAGCTCCGCGGCGCGCGCGGCAAAATTCATTCGCTCCTCCCGGAAGGAGTCGCGTCCACATACCTCCTCGGGACGCGCGGACTGATCATCGCGCCGATCGTCGCGACGATCGTGTCCAGTTTCTTCGCATATTCGTATATCGTGATCTCTTCGCTCCCCTGGCGTCCGATCAGGACGACCTCGTCTCCGACCGCGACGTCCGGGATGTTCGATACGTTGACCATGCACTGGTCCATGCAGATGCGCCCGACCACGGGGCAGCGGCGCCCCCGGACAAGAACGTCGGCCTTGTTCGACAGCGCGCGGGCGAAGCCGTCCGCATACCCGACGGGGAGAACGGCCAGCCGTTCATCCGAGGATGTCGTATAGGTCAACCCGTAGCTGATGCCGCGCCCCGCCGGAATCGTCCGGACCGCCGAAACGCTCGTCTTGAAGGCGAAGCCCGGAAGAAGCGGAATCGTGCGCGGGACGTCCTCCGTCGGATACATTCCGGCGACGAGCTGTCCCGGACGGACTCCGTCCATCGCCCACTCCGGCTTGTAGAGCGTTCCGCCCGAGTTGCAGCAGTGCCGGATCGGGATCCGGATCCCCTTGCGTTCGATCGCTTCAAGCGCATTCAAAAACACCGTGTGCTGTTCGACCGTATACGTCAGATCCGCGCTGTCGGCCGTCGCGAAATGGGTGAAGACCCCTTCGCATACGACTCCCGGCAACGAGGCGACTTCGGCGACCATCGACGCCGCGGCGTCGGGCGAAAAACCGATCCGTCCCATTCCCGTGTCGATCTTGATGTGGACGAGCGCTTTCTTCCCCTGTTTCACCGCGGCCGCCGAGAGGACGCGGGCCATCTCCATGTCGGTGATCGACGCCCGGATCCCGTGCCGAACGTATTCGCCCGCGGCGTCGTAGGGAGACGCCCCGAGGACGAGGACGGCGTCCGTGACGCCGCCCGCGCGAAGCTCCATCGCTTCGTCGGCGGTCGCGACGATGAAGTAGTCCGCCCCTTCCTGCTTGAGCGCCCATGCGACCTGCACCGCGCCGAGGTTATACGCGTTGGCCTTGATGACCCCGAAGACGCGCGGTCCGGGCCCCTCGCACCCGCCCGGACGGATGTGTTTCATGATCGCCCGGTAGTTCGCCCTGACGTTGTCCAGCCGTACTTCCATCCAAGTCGGTCGTAATGTCATCGTCCTGATCTCCCTTCCCGTTCCGGAATGCCGATGCTCATATTCTTCTCAGTATAGTCCCCGGACGAACGCCGTGCAGCGTATTCCGGGTCACGACGATCCGCCCGTTCACGACGACGTGTTCGATTCCTTCCGGATACTGGTGCGGGTTCGTAAAGGTCGCCTTGTCCGTGATCGTCGCCGCATCGAAGACGACGACGTCGGCGAAGAACCCCTCGCGGAGCAATCCTCGGTCCCTGATGCCGATCTTCGAGGCCGGCATCGACGTAATCTTCCGGATCGCGTCTTCCAGCGACAGGAGCTTCTCCTCGCGGACGTACTTTCCGAGCAGCCGCGGGAAGGAACCATATCCTCTCGGATGCGGCCGGCCTCCCGCTCTCGGGGCCGTGACCCAGGAATCGGAGATCACAGCCGAAAGCGGGTGTGCGATGACCGTCCGGACATCTTCCTCGTCCATGCCGAAGAGCACCATCGTCGCCTCGGCCTTCACTTCGAGGAGCCAGTCGAAGAACGATCCGAACGGATCCTCCGGCTTTCGTCCGGCGATGATCTGTTCGAGCGACATCCCGTCGTAACGGGACGCGGCGCGGCACTCCGCGATGACGATATTCTTCCAGCCGATGCCGCGTATCCAGTTCTCTTCCTTCATCGTCCCGTCCCCGATCGCAGCCGCGAGTTGCGTCCGCGACGCCGGATCAGCAAGACGCCGCAGCATCTCTCCGATGCCGCCCTCGAGCGCCTGGGAAGGAAGGAGCGCCGTGATCGTCGTCATCGCCGCCGGGTAGGGGTACACATCGCATGTGACGTCCACTCCGCGGGCGCGCGCCTGCTCCATGATGCGCAGCGTCGCGTTCACCTTTCCCCAGTTGACGCGACCGGCGGCCTTGTGGTGGGAAATCTCCACGGGGATCCGGTTCGCCTCTCCGATCGCGATGGCCTCGTCGACGGACTCGATGAGCCGGTCTCCCTCGTTTCTGATGTGCGTCGCATAGACCGCGCCGAAGGGCGTGAGGACGCTCGCAAGCTCCGTCAGTTCCCGTTCGGTCGTGTAGCTTCCGGGAGGATAGATCAGTCCCGAGGAGAGTCCGAACGCCCCCTGTTCGAGTTCCTCCCGCAGAAGCTCCTTCATCCGGGCCATCTCGGCCCCGGTCGCCGGACTCGGCTCGAATCCCTTGACGGCGATTCGGAGCGTTCCCTGTCCGACAAGCGGCGCAATGTTCAGGATCGTCCCGGAATTCCGGACGCGGGTGAAGAACTCCGTCAGCGTGGACCATTCCCACCCATAGTCGAACTCCTTGTCGAGAAACGGTTTGAGGTACTTCCGGACTTCGTCCCTGTGGGCGTCCGAAACCGGGGCCATCGAGAGGCCGCAGTTGCCCACGACGGACGTCGTCACGCCCTGCATGATGTAGCTCTCGGCGTCCGGAAAGGCCAGAACCGCATGGTCCACATGGTTGTGCATGTCGATGAAGCCGGGAGCGACCACCTTTCCGGATGCATCCACCGTTTCTTTCGCCGTCGCATCCGCAAGTCTTCCGATGGCTTCGATGCGGTCTCCGACAATGCCGACATCTCCGTGGCGCGAAGGATTCCCGGTACCGTCGCAAATGTATCCGTTCCGTATGATCAGATCGAACGATTTCAAACTACAGTCACCTCCAGAGTCTCACGGATCACCATGGCCCAACGACCTGTTGCCCGAGCAGCAGTGTGGGAAGCCAGCAGGACAGGGCCGGAATGAATGTTGTCAACAGAAGTGTGGGAATCCCGACGATTAACAGGAAAAGCAGCATGGGTTTGACGAGTTCCCCGTACGAGACCCCGGACAGCCGGGACCCGACGAAGATGGAAACGGCATACGGGGGCGTGACCACGCCGAGTCCGACGTTCACGATGATCATGGAACCCAGATGGACCAGGTTCATGTCGAGCTGGGATATGAGCGGCAGGATCATCGGCACCGCGAGGATCAGGATCGGAATTCCGTCGATGAACATCCCGAGAATCAGCAGGAAGACGTTCAGTGACAGCAGAATCAGCGTCTTGCTCTGGAAGAGCCCGAGGATTCCCTCAGCGAGCGCCTGCGCCGCGCCCTCCCGGATCAGCAGCCGCGTGAAGACGGTTCCGCCCGCGATCAGCAGGCCGATCATTCCGAGGCTGATCATCGTGCTCATCGTCGCATTCCAGAGGCTCTTCGCGTTCAGTTCCCGATAGGCGAAGAAACCGACCAACAGACAGTAGACGACAACGACGGCGCCGGCCTCGTTCGGCGTGAAGACGCCTCCGTAGATGCCGACGAGGATGACGATCGGGGCGCCGAGCGCCGGGAGCGCCGTCCAGGTCGCCTCCAGAAGCTCCTTCCGGCGCGCGCTCGGTTCCATCGCGAGCGGCGGGACCGTAATTGACGCATCCATATACCGGTCGCAGATGAAGTAGTTCAGGATACCGTATCCCAGCGCAAGAATCAGTCCGGGAATGACCG
>CALMZW010000030.1 GCA_937870605.1 uncultured Synergistaceae bacterium | reverse complement strand
CCCGCCCCCCCCGCGCCCCCGGCGCACGACCCTGCCTTCGTCGGCCGTTCGCGTCTCGATCACCCTGGTCTCCAGAGAGCCGCATTTCGGACATCGCATGGGGTCATCCTCCATATATAGTCAATGCAGGACATGATAGCGCAACATGTTGGGTATTTCCAGCCGGGGGGTGTATTTTTTCCGGGACTTTCGGACTCTTTTCGATCTGCCGGGAGGCAAAAAAAAAGCCGGGGGAACCCCGGCTTCCTGTTCACAAAAAAATCAACTCACGAGGGACTCGAGATATTCCTGGACCGCTGCCTTGACTCTTTTGCCGTCGGCCCGTCCCTTTACCTCGTTCATCACCGCGCCCATCACCCGTCCCATATCGCGGGGTCCGACAGCCTTTACCCCCGCGGCGGCGGATTCGACGATCCGTGTCAGTTCCTCTTCGGAAAGCTGCCTGGGCAGATATCGTTCGAGAAAGACCGCTTCGTTCGTCTCGGCTTCCGCCCGATCCTTCGCGCCCGCCGCGGCGAACTGCTCCGCCGCTTCTTTGCGCTGCTTGATGAGGCGCTGCACGACAGCGACGCACTCGTCGTCGCTCAGATCCGAGGAACGGCCCGCTTCCGCCCGAGCGCGCTGAAATTCGGCTTTCAGCATGCGAATGGCGGAGAGCTCCATCTCGCGGCGCGCTTTCATTGCTTCCACAAGATCGTCGGAAACCCGTTTCAGAAGACCGACGCTCACGGCATATTACCCCCTGCTTTTGTGTTTCCGGGCATTCCGGGCCGCTGCCGCTCTCTTGAGTTTCTTGGCTTCACTCGGCTTCTCGTAATGCTCCCTCTTTCGAACCTCACGAAGCGTTCCGACTTTCGACACCTCTCGCTTGAACCTCCTGAGGGCATCCTCAAGGGATTCGTTATCTCTCCGAACCACCGTCGTCACGGTCTGTTCCCCCCTTTCTCTGCCACCCGCATCTATCCCGGCGGCCACCTGAAGGGGCGTCCTGCCAAGAGGTGAATATGAAGGTGGGGGATTGTCTGACCAGCAAGGGCGCCGCAGTTGACTACCAAACGGTACCCTTCCTCGTGAAGATGAAGCTCCCGGGCGATACGACGAACTGCGTCCATCGTTCGGGACCAGAGAGAAGGATCCTCCACGGCATCCACGGATTCGACGTGGATCGTGGGAATGACGAGAATATGCGTCGGCGCCTGGGGGCGGATATCACGTATCACCAGAACGTCTCTGTCCCGAAAGACTACATCGCACGGAACGGTCCCTTCAACCATTCCGCAAAAGAGACACGACATACGCTTCTCATCCCTTCCGAATTCCGTAAAGGACATTCTATACCAGATCCGCACTCCCTACAATAGACCGCGCCCAAACCCTCACGCCCGGAGAGGGATGCGCATCGGCCAGATTTTTCAGGCGGGGCCGCGCCCAAACCGGAACGGAAGCCCCTCTGAGAAGTCGCAAAAGAGGAAGCAATATTTCTTCGTCGTCGATTCTCAAAAGCCGGAGAAGGCTCAGATCGTCAGGAACGGGATGTTTTGCGGGCCATCGTTGCAACGTCCCGGTCAGCACGGCATGCGACGGATGCGCCAGAAACTTCGCGAGGAGAGGGCCGCGTTCGCGGAGCGATCCCGTCCATTGAAGGAACAGAAGCGCCGCGGATTCGTCCAGCATTCCGGCGCGCCCGGCTATGACCGTCGCGAAACGCAGATGCAGCTCCCTGTCCCGCGCAAGGTTCGGAATCAGAAGCATCATGTCCCTGTCGGGCGGAAAACGGCGCAACATATCGTCCACCGCGTTCTGAAGGACGGGCGAGCGGACCCATTCGGCCGAAGCGGATACCGCGAGCATGCGAACCGTCGGATGGGAGCTCGAAAGGCGAAGGACCAGCTTTCCGACCTCGGATTCCTCCTCCTGCGTCTTCAGCCGCTGCCTCAGCTTCGCCATCTCAAGCTCAGCGTCGAGAAGGGCCTTTTCGAGCCTGAGCCCGCGAATGTGCTCGTCTTCGCTCCCCGGCGCCTCGTCCTGCGCGGTTCGCTGCGTTTTCTCCCGATCCGGTTTGCGCCGTTTCCACGAAAACGGCGATCGGGAACGCGACTTCGCCGCTTTCTCCCGGGGAACCGGCGGGTTCTGAAGAAGTTCGGGAGAGAGGTTCTTCAGAAGCATATACGCGCCCGTAATCCGTTCAAAGGCCTTCTCGGACTGCGGCCCGGCCACGTCCGGATGGCACGTCCGCGCAAGGCTCCGGAAGGCGGACCGGATTTCCTTGAGCGTCGTCCCCGGCGTCAGTCCGAGTATTTCGAGGTTCTCGACGATCTCGTATG
>CALMZW010000029.1 GCA_937870605.1 uncultured Synergistaceae bacterium | reverse complement strand
ACCTGTACGGATGCGGTCCTCCGGGATGAACGCCATGCCCGCCTCGCGGCGTTTCCGGACGGAATGCCGCGAAATGTCCTCCCCTTCGAGGAAGAGTCGTCCGGCGGGCGCAGGGCGCAGGCCGATCAGAAGCGTTTCCAGCTCCCGTTGGCCGTTTCCCGTGATGCCCGCGATGCCGAGGATCTCGCCGCGCCGGATGTCGAAGGAGACGCCCTCCCCGCCGTCGAAGAGCGGCAGGTTCCGGACTTCCAGCACCGGTCGCCCGCAGGCGTCCGCGCTCGCAGCGCCGGACGGCGGAAGCTCCTGTCGGATAACGTCGCGACCGACCATCAGCCGGGTCAGGATTTCCGGCGTCGCATCCGGACGGTCCATCGTCCCCATGTGTCGCCCCCGGCGCATGACCGTGATCCTGTCCGAGACGGCGAGGACCTCCGACAAGTGGTGCGCGATGAAAATGACGGTCTTCCCTTCGTCGCGGAAGGTCCGGAAGATGTCGAACAGCCCCAGAACCTCCGCCGGCGCCAAGACGGCAGTGGGTTCGTCGAAAATGAGAACATCCGCGCGGCGATGGAGAAGCTTCAGGATTTCGAGGCGCTGCTGGAGCCCGACGGGCAGCGTCCTGACGGGAACGAGCGGGTCGACGTCCATGTCGTAGCGCGCCATCAGATCGCGAACCTCAGTCAGCGCGCGTTCGCGATCGAAGCGGAATCCGCGCCGGGGTTCGTTGCCCAGGACGACGTTTTCGCAGACGGAAAGAGACGGTGCGAGCATGAAGTGCTGGTGCACCATGCCGATTCCGAGACGCATGGCGTCTCGCGGGGAACGGATCGCGACAACGCGTCCGTCGAGGAGGAACGTCCCGGACGCGGGGCGATATATGCCGTAGAGACACCGTACGACTGTGGATTTTCCCGCCCCGTTTTCGCCGATGATCGCGTGGATGGATGCGGGCTTCGCCTCGAGCGTGAAGTCATCGACGGCCTTGAGGGAGCCGAAGGTCTTTGTGAGCCCCCGAATCGAAAGAGACGGCATGTCGCTCATCCTCTCGCCGGAATGTATGATGGACAGCGTGATCCCGAGTATTGTAGCACGCGTGAAGACAGGGAGCGGGGACGGGAGGCGCTGCCGTCAGCGCGTGCGTCCGAGGAATGCGGCGAAGTCGTCCGGCGACAGCGGACGGGAGTAGAAGTACCCCTGGATGCGGATGTCCGCGCCGAGGGAGGCGATGAAATCCCGCTGTTCCTGCGTTTCGACGCCCTCCGCGGTGATCTCGAGGCGAAGCTCGTTCGTCAGGGCGACGAGCATTCGGAAGATGGCCTGCGTCTCGTGATTGTTCGTGATGTCCGAGATGAAGGATTTGTCGATCTTGATGCCGGAGAGCGGCAGGTTGCGGATATAGGACAGCGACGAGTAGCCCGTCCCGAAGTCGTCCAGCGAGAATCGTATCCCTTCCCTGCGGAGACGTTCCATCGTGCGCACCGTGCCGCTCAGGTCGTTCATGATGACGCTCTCCGTGATCTCAAGCTCCAGCGAATGGGGATCGAGACCGGCGCTTTCTGTGGCGCTCATGACCGTATTATGGAAGTCCGGGTTCGCGAACTGGTGCGAGGAGACGTTGACGCTGACGCTGATTTCGTGTCCCATGCCGTGGAAACCGGCCGTTTTCCGGCACGAGTCGAGCAGCGCGAACTCGCCCAGGCGGTTGATCTCGCCGATCTCCTCGGCGAGCGGGATGAAATGGGCCGGCGAGATGATATTTCCGTCCGCGGTCTTCCAGCGCATCAGCGCCTCCGCGCCCGCGACCGCCTCCGTTCCGACGACGATCTTCGGCTGGAAATACATCAGGAATTCCTGCCGCTGGATGCCCCGGCGCAGGTTCCCCTCCGTCCTGAGGCGCTCGTGGATCAGTTCGTTCATGTCCTCGGTGAAGAGTTCGTACGTGTTCCCTTTCTGCACCTTTGCGCGAGCCATCGCGAGCGAGGACTTCTGCAGCAGGATTTCCGTCGAGTCTCCGTCCTGCGGGAAGAGGCTGATTCCGGCGCTCGCCGTGAGATAGATGTCGTGGGATTCGGGGAAAAAGGGAGCGCGAAGGGCCGCAAGCGCCTGTTCCACCCGCGAGAGCGCGT
Source organism: uncultured Synergistaceae bacterium (assembly GCA_937870605.1). Classification (GTDB taxonomy): domain Bacteria; phylum Synergistota; class Synergistia; order Synergistales; family Aminobacteriaceae; genus CALFXN01. The sequence continues at coordinate 790 of CALMZW010000029.1, read as the reverse complement.
TCATCGTGCTCTCCCGGCACAGATAGGCGACGATGAACTCGTCGCCGCCGAAGCGTGCGAGCGCGCCGTCCTCGGGGAATGTCGCCTTCAGTCGTTGCGACGTCTCCTGCAGCAGCCGGTCACCCAGAACGTAGCCGAGGGACTTGTTGACGCCGTCGAAGCGATCGAGACCCACCATTGCGACCATGACGCCGCATCCCGAATCGCGCGCGCGTTCGCACATCCCGCGCAGCGTTTCGAGGAAAAGGAAGCGGTTCGGCAGACCCGTGAGCGCGTCGTGCAGAACCTGGTGCTTCAGCCGGTCCTTCGTCTCCTGGAGCGCGCTCATGTCCCGGAGCACCGCCACGTAGTTGACGACCCTGCCCTCGATGTCCGTCAGGCTCGTGATGTCCACAAGACCGGGGAAGGCCTCGCCGCTCTTGCGGCGGTTCCACACTTCGCCGCTCCACCGCTGGCGCCGGATCAGCGAGTCCCACATTTTCGCGTAGAACTCTCGGTTATGGCGGTCGGACTTGAAAACGCGCGGGTTTTTGCCGAGAACCTCTTCCTCCCGGTACCCCATAATGCGCGTAAAGGCGGGGTTGACGGAGAGGATATTCCCATTGGGATCGGTGATGAAAACCGCCTCTCCCACGTGGTTGAAGACGGCTCCGATGAGCGCGAGCTGCTTTTCCGTCTGTTCGAGAAGCTGCTGCTTGATCCGGAGCGCTTCGTCGAGCGCCCCGAGCGAATCCTCCCTGGAGCGGATGAGCGCTTCGAGTTCCTGGTTGGACGCCTGGAGCTGGTGCTG
>CALMZW010000028.1 GCA_937870605.1 uncultured Synergistaceae bacterium | reverse complement strand
TCCAGAAGTTCGTTGACGAGGTTGCAGGCCGTCGTGAACCGCACCCGCATGTTCTTCCGACACGCTTCTATTCCCAGGGCGGTGGCGAGGTGCGTCTTCCCACAACCGCTCTTGCCCAGAAAGAGGACATTCCGACGACGGGAGATGTAGTCTCCTGCGGCCAGTTCCCCGATGAGCCGCCTGTCAAGCTGCGGGGCCTCTTCGAAGGTGAATGTTTCCAGTGTTTTGACCAGGGGGAACCGGGCTTCCTTCAGCCTTCTCTTTTCCCTGTTCTCCGAACGGATCTGGAGTTCCACTTCCGTGAGGTCCAGAAGAAATTCTTCGTAGCTCGCGCCCCGTTCCTCGGCCTGGCGGAGGCGTTCTTCAAGGTGTCGGGCTGCGTTGCCGAGGGTGAGGCTCCTCAGGTTTTCATGAAGCTGCAGGAGGAGTCCCGCGTTCATTGTCCGGTCTCCAGAGCGGAATAGGCCGATACGTCCGCCGGAGGAAGCACGGTCCACCGCGCCGACTCGAGGGGACGGACAAAATCCTCCTGCCTCCCGGCCGTTTCAAGCAGGCAACGGATTCCGGCGGCGTTTCCCAGTCCGTTCTCCAGCGCTCGTTCCACCGCGTCTTCCACCTGCTTTTGCCCGTAATTTCTGGTGAGGAGCAGGACGTCGATGAATTCCTTGATCCCCCGGTTCTCTCCCCGACGTTCCTGAAACCGTTCCAGAAGGGTGTTCATGGATTCGCTCCACGTCTTTTTCCATTCCGTTAGCGGGCGGGCGTCCCGGAAGGCTCCGGGTCGTTCCCGGAGCAGCTCCAGATAGTGGTCCGCATCGAGGATCCAGTGGTTGTTTCCGTATTGTCGTCCGTGGACCGCGAGCCGGGTTTCTCCGCTGTAGACCGATATCGTGTCCACGGTGAGGATCGCCCTGAGCGGTCGCCCCGCGTAGGAGGCGGGGACGGAGTACCGGTTCTTGTCCACCATGACGGTGGCGTATTTGTCCGCTTTCACCGATACGGTCTGTTCGTTGCCGTAGGGGTAGCGGGGAAGCGGCATGAGGGTTTTCCTTTCCGCCTCGTGCAGTTCCCTCACGCTTCCTTCCCGGCCGGTGATCCTGTGGGAGCCGTAGGCGAGACATTCCTCCACAAGCCTGTCGTTGATGTCTTCCAGACTTTCTCCCTGGGGGAGGGGCACAAGGAAGTTCCTTCGGGCGAATCCCACGAGTCCTTCGACTCCGCCCTTTTCGTTTCCCCGTCCCGGCGAGCAGAAACGGCCGGTGAAGGTGTACCAGGAGCGAAACCGGACAAAGCTTTCCTGTTCTTTCCGCTCTTTTCCGAGGAGGACCTTCTTCACCGCCGCGGTCAGGTTGTCAAAGATCACTACGGGAAAGACTCCGCCGTAATAGAGGAATCCCCGGCTGAGCCCGTCGAATAAGGCCTGCTGTCGTTCGCAGGGGTAGAGCCGGACAAAGGGGTTTCCCGAGTACTTCGATCTCATGCAGAAGCATTTCACCCGCACAGCTTCTCCGCCGAGGATCACCGCGGCGGTTCCCCAGTCCGCCTCCGCTTCCCCTCTCGGTGACGGCTCCAGGGGGATGAATGCCTCGGAACAGTTCAAGCCGAGCGTTCTCTTGACCGCCGCAACGTGACGCCGCACCGTCGTTTCGCTTCCTGCAAACCCGCATTCGTTCACCAGACGGGTGTATATCCGCTTCGCCGTATGGCGCTGCTTCTTCGGACTTTCAAGGTCCCCTTCCAGCCATTTGTAAATGATCTCGTGATAGGGGCCGAGTACGGGATACGGCTGGGTCTTCCGTGCGGAGTATCCCGTAAATTCCCCCCGCAGAACTTTCTTCACCGTGTTTCGCGAATGCCCTGTCTCCCTGGCTATTTCGCTCACGTTCTTGCCGTAGACTCGCTGAGCCGTCCGTATGTATTCGTATTGATCCACATTGAGCATCCTTTCCCCTCCGGTTTCATCGTCGTGCTGTTCGTCCCCGCCGATGATATCCGGAGCAAGGGTCAGGTGGTCAATTTTCGGCTGTCGTTCGCCTCTAAAGTGGTCAGTTTTAGAGTACCAAAACCACAGGAACTTCGGTTGCGAGGCGACCGTGACTTCGGGACGCGCGCGGAGTACGAAG
>CALMZW010000027.1 GCA_937870605.1 uncultured Synergistaceae bacterium | reverse complement strand
TGCCGCGGCCTGCCGCTGATCCCGGCGATGACGTTCCGGATCCTCGACCAGCGCGGAAAGGTCGTCTACGGCCCCGGCATCGCCGAGGACGAAGTGCTTCTGAATTCGGGGCAGTGCGAGTACCACACGAACATGGAATGGGCGAAGGGAAGCGCGAAGGTGGCCGACAGGCCGCTTATCGTGAAGCCCGCCAAGCTCGTCGGTCCGAACAATGTGGACATCGTCGTCTCCAATGCGGCGGCGGACAAGATGCGCAACAGCAAGATGAATTTCCTGGCCAAGTGCCGGGTGCTCGTGGTCAAGAGGTGAGCGCCGTGAACCGGCCGGGATTGCGGCCAGTTCTCGCACTCGTGGCGATCCTCCTGATCCTGGGGGGGAGTTCCCCGATGGCGGAGGCCGCGAAGGGAAAGGGAGCCGCGTCGAAATCCGGCGCCGCCGCCTCGACAGGAGAGGCGATCGTCGTCGAAGCGTATGGCGAGGGCGCCGTCCTGAACGGAGACAAGACCCGGGCCAGGGACGAAGCCAAGCGTTCGGCCTACCGGGACGCGATAGAGAAGGGCATCGGGGCCTATGTCGAGAGCGTGTCCGAGATGAAGGAGTTCGAGATCGTCAAGGATCGCGTCTTCTCGCAGGCAAAGGGAATCGTGAAGGATCTCAAGGTCACGAAGGAGGAGGTCGGCTCCGACGACATCCTCAAGCTCCATGCGACGTGCACGGTGTCCGTCGCGGCCCTTGACGGCGTTCTCGGACCGGCGGTCATCGACGCGCTCGGCAACCCGAGGGTCATGATCGTCGTGGACGAGGCCATCGACGGACAGAAGCCGTTCCTGTCAACGGTCGAGGGGACGACGCTCGCGCTGTTCCAGAAGGCCGGGTATCTCATGGTCGATCAGGAACAGGCGAAGTCGCTTCACAAGTCGGAATGGGACATGGCGGAACGGACCGGAGACATGGACCGGCTCAAGGAACTCGCGAAGACGTTCCAGGCCGACGTGATCATCCATGCGAAGGCGCAGTCCGTGACCTATACGACGCAACACGCGGCGGGACAGAAGCTCTGGGGCGTCCGCAGCCAGCTGCAGCTCAAGGCCGTCATCACCCAGACCGGATACGTTCTCGGAAGCGAGATTCCGGAAGTGAAGCAGATCGGCGTTTCCGCGCAGGACGCCGCGGTCAAGGGGCTCAAGATCGCCGCGGAAAAGGCTTCCGGCGGGCTTGTCAACAAGGTGGCCTACTCGCTTGTGAGCGGCAGCACGGGCGGCATTCCCGGGCGTGTCGTGAAGCTCGTCGTGGAGGGCGTCTCGTTCTCCGACGCGCGGAAGCTCAAGAGCGGGCTCGAGGAAACGAAAGGCGTGACCGCGGTCTATCAGCGGGCGTACCGGAACAACAGGCTCGAACTGGATGTCAACACGGACGGCAATTCCGAAGACCTTGCCGTCCGGCTCGAAGAACTCGGCGTGTCGGTGACGGGGGTGACCGCAGGCACGATCGATGCGACGCTTTCCGGATCCGAACCGAAGGTGCAGCCATGATGTCCCGGCCGCGGCTCTCGATTCTGGTTCTGGCGGCGCTCCTGCTCGCAGTCTCCGGCGCGGAAGCGGCAAGCGTGCTGAACGAGGCGGAGTTTCAGACGATCTGGAGGAACAACGGGGCCGTCGAGGGAATCCAGGAGTTTTCCTACGGACAGATCGACTGGATCGAGCGGACCGCGATCGTCGAGGGGCGCGCCCCGTTGCCGGAAGATCCGGCTCCGTCGCGGAAGCTTCTTGCGAGAAGGGCCGCGGTGACGGACCTCTATCGCCGGACGCTCGGCCTTCTCTACGAAGTGAAATACGGTTTGCCGCGACGCGTCCGGTCGATATCGCTTGAGGGGTGGGTCCACCCGGGAAAATTCATTTCCGAGGGAGCGGTTGACGGTCAGTATGTGGTCGAGGCGGTTATGCCGCTCAAACAGCTTCTCGAGGACTGCGTGGTCTTCGGGAAATAGGGTCGGAAGTCCGGTCCGAGGAGGGGTGAACGATGAAAACAAAACGAACGATATTTGCGCTTACACTGGTCGCGCTGATGTTTTCGGCGCTGGTCGCTTCCGCTGAGGTTCAGCTCTTCGTGTCGAAGAACACGGTCAAGGTGTACGATCCTGAGCTGAAGAACTATTCGGTCCTCAACGATTTTCATGCGAACGGATGGAAGACGCACAACTATCTGGCGCTGGTCTGGGACGCGAACGACGCGTGGGCGTACGACATCCGGACGCATGAATGGCTGCCGCTCAACGGCTTTGCGGCGGTCAACACAGTGATGTCCGACAACTACGCGATGGTCTGGGAGCCGACGCGGGTCGCAATTTTCGACGCGAAGGCGCGCAAGTGGATCGTCAGTCCGGAGCCCATCACGACCGTCAGGTCGCCGCTCATTTCCCGGGGGATGGGCGCCATGCTCACGGATGCGGAGTTCGTGGTTTTCGACCCGGTTCTTCACGAGTGGAAGGCCTTCGAGACGGAGCGCGCCGGATCGGGGGAGACGTTCGACTGGGACGCCGTCCTTGGGGATCGGCTGGCCGTCTGCTGGGACGACACGAAGGTCGTCCTGTACGACACGACGCTCCACCAATGGCAGGAAAAGGAGATCGCAAAGGTGCAGGCGGCTCTGATGGACGAGTATAGCGTGAAAGTCTTCACCGCGGACAATGTGTATCTCTATGACGCGATGAAACACCGGTGGTCCGTGAAGGAACGGCAATAATGAGGGGTGGGAAAACGGTGGGACGGGGACGTTGCGCGATTCTCACGCTGATTGCATCGCTCGCAGCGCTTTTAGTCCTGTTCGCGGCGGGCGTCGCGTTCGGGTGAGGCTGCGAAGGAGGCGGCGACGGCGGAGCCGTCGTCTCGGAAGCGGGAAACAATAAAGCCGTCGAGAAGGCGATGTCCGAATACCTTGCGATGCGGTTCGACGCGGCTGCAAAGGCCGTGAAGGATGTGCGCGCATCGTCGGACAAAAAGGCGGCATGTCAGGCGTCTTTCATATCGGACGCATCGTCCCTCCGCGTGAAGGATACCGAAGAGGCCCGCAAGGGGCTCTTTAAAACGCTCGGGAAGTGCTACAACACGACGGTCCCGGTCGGGAACGACACGGCCCGGATGCGCGTCCTCGCCGCCGCCGTTCTCGCGGAGCGGGCCGCCGCCGCAGGGAGGCTCGCGGACCTGGACGAACTCGAGCGCGTCATGAAGCTCGACCTTCCTTCCGACCGCATGAACGTGTACGATCCCGCGGACGCGTCCGGAACGAAGGTTGCGGGGAACGTCAAGGTTCAGGACTACCTCAATCTGCAGCGCGCGCGGATTCTCGTGGAGAGCGGGAGAAAGGCCGACGCGGCGCCGCTTCTCGACCGTCTCGACTGGTCCTCGGGGAAAGCGCCGTGGAAGGGGTCGGTGGTTTCGCTGAACGTGGCGGTCGGCGAACTCCGGAAAAAGGCGGGGCTGTAGTTTTTTCGGGCGCTTCCGCCCGGCCGTCCGGAGCACGGCAAAAAATGGGGCGGCCGATCCTCTCTGGATCCGGCCGCCCTGTCGTTTTGAACCGGTTTCGCGGGAAACCGCTATTTTCCGATGCTTCGCCGTTCGTAGATCATCCGGACGATCAGCGTCTCCGACCAGTCGATTCCGGGGTGAAGGAGGATGTCCCCGACGAATACCAGGCCGACGCACGCCAGAATGGCGACGATGACAAGCATGATCTGTCTGAAGAGGCTCGGTCTTTCGCCGTAGGTGTGTTTCCACGGTTTGTACGGCCGGTACGGTCCCTGCATACGAACGGCGCTCCTCTCCGAGATCGCTCTCTCAGCTAGACGTCCAGATTGCGCACCTCGTGGGCGTGCGTTTCGATGAATTCCCGCCTGGGTTCGACCTTGTCCCCCATGAGGATGCCGAAATACTCGTCCGCGAGCATCGCGTCGTCGATCTCGACGTGCCGGAGCACGCGGTTCTGGGGATCCATGGTCGTTTCCCAGAGCTGTTCGGGGTTCATTTCGCCCAATCCTTTGTAGCGCTGTACGGAAACTTTCGATGGGTCCGCCTGCCCGTCTATAATACGACGTAATTCCTTTTCTGAGTAGCAGTATGTCACGTTTTTCCCTTTCTGGATCCGATAGAGCGGCGGCTGCGCCAGATAGAGGTATCCCCCTTCGACCAGTTCCTTCATGTAGCGATAGAAGAAGGTCAGGAGCAGCGTGCTGATGTGCGCTCCGTCAACGTCGGCGTCCGTCATGATGATGATTTTGCCGTAACGGAGCTTGGACGGGTCGAAGTCGTCCCCGATGCCGCATCCGAGCGTCTGGATGATCGTGCGGATTTCGGCGTTTCCGAGGACCTTGTCCAGCCTCGATTTCTCGACATTCAGGATCTTGCCCCGGAGCGGCAGGATCGCCTGGAAGTTCCGGTCGCGCCCCTGCTTGGCGCTGCCTCCGGCCGAATTTCCCTCGACGATGTACACTTCGCTGATGCCGGAGTCCCGGCTGGAGCAGTCCGCGAGTTTCCCGGGCAGGCTCATGCCAGACATCGCGCTCTTGCGCACGAGTTCGCGCGCCTTCTTCGCCGCCTCGCGCGCCTGTCGCGTGCGAAGCGCCTTTTCGACGACGGGCCGGACGACTTCGGGATGTTCTTCGAAATAGGCGACGAGCCCCTCGTAGATGATCGAGTCGGCGATGCCCTTGACGTCGCTGTTGCCGAGTTTCGTCTTCGTCTGCCCCTCGAACTGCGGGTTGCGCAGCTTGACGGAGATGACGCAGGTGAGCCCTTCCTTCAGATCGTCGCCCGAGAAGTTCTCTTCCTTTTCCTTCAGGAGCTTGCCCTTCCGCGCGGCGTCGTTGACCGCGCGCGTCAGGGCTGTCCGGAGGCCGGAGACGTGCGTGCCGCCCTCGATCGTGTGGATCATGTTCGCGAAGGCGAAGATGCGTTCGAGGTAGGTGTCGTTGTACTGGAGTCCGAGATCCACTTCGATGTCGTCGCGCTCGCCCGAGATGACGACCGGTTCCGGGAAGAGCGGGTCCTTGTCGCGGTTCAGGAATTCCACGAAGGAGCGGATGCCCCCTTCGTAATGGAACTCCCAGGTGCGCTCCGTCCGCTCGTCCACCAGCGTGATCGCCAGACCGGGGTTCAGGAACGCGATCTCGCGGAAGCGCCCCCCGAGCAGATCCGCCGAGAAGTCCATCTCCTCGAAGATTTCGGAGTCGGGCATGAACCGGACCGTGGTGCCGCGCTTCGTCGTGGGCGTGCCTTCCGAGAGTTCCGTGACCGGCTTGCCGCGCTCGTACCGCTGGGAACGGCACAGGTCGCCCAGGCAGACCGTCACTTCAAGCCACTCGGAAAGCGCGTTCACGACCGAAACGCCGACGCCGTGCAGTCCGCCGCTGACCTTGTAGGCGCTGCCGTCGAACTTGCCGCCCGCGTGAAGGACGGTGAGGACGACCTCGACGGCCGGACGTCCGTTCGAGGGGTGCGGGTCCGTCGGGATGCCGCGGCCGTTATCCTCGACCGATACGCTTCCGTCGGTGTGAATGACGATGTTGATGCGGTCGCAGACGCCCGCGATCGCCTCGTCGACGGAATTGTCCACGACCTCGTACACGAGGTGGTGCAATCCCCTGGATCCCGTGTCGCCGATGTACATTCCCGGCCGTCGGCGGACGGCCTCGAGTCCTTCGAGAACCTGAATGTTTTGCGCGGTATACTGCGCCGCAGAAGTGTTCAACGTCGAATTCCTCCCTGTCCCGGCGCGTCGCCGGGGAATTGCGATAGCGCCGCGATGCCCGCGTTCCGTCTTGCTTCCGACATCAAAGAGTTGTATCTTCTAGCGAGCGTCTCCGGTTTGAACCCCGTGACCATCACTGCGCCGTTCCGGAGATGGATCGCGGTTTCGTCGCCGACCCGTACGATGCACATGACACGGTCGATGGAGACGGCTCCCTGGCCTTCAAGTGGAATGAACACGTGCTCACATCCTTCTTCATATCCGTAACCCATCTATTATATCAAACGTGCGACGAGGAGGAACAGCAATGAAGCTGCGGAGGGTTCCGTTTTCGAAATACGTCGTTCCCGTTCTCGCGGGCATCCGCGATGAATGGAAGACCTTCGTCGCCGTGACGGTCGGAAACGCCGTCAACGCGCTGGCGGTCATCCTCTTCGTCCTGCCCTATCGCTTCCCCGATCTCGGCGTATCCGGACTCGCCGTGCTGTCGAACTACGTCTTCGGGATATCTCCGGCCTGGGTGCTGCTCGCGGCGAATGCGCTCCTGATGGTGTGGGCGTGGAAGGAGCTTTCCCCGAGGTTCGTGATCTGGACGGCCTACTCGGTCGTTCTGACGTCCGTCCTGCTCAAGGTGTTCGAACTGGTGCCTCTGCCCGACCTTCCGGACCGATTCCTCGCCGCGGTGGCGTCGGGCGTGTTGCATGGGGTTGGCGGGGGAATCGTCTTCCGGGTCGGCGCCTCGTCGGGCGGTCTCGACATACCGGCGGTCGCGCTGCGGCGCCGGTACGGAATCGAACTCGGCCAGTTCAGCATCTACGTCAACATGTTCGTCCTGCTGCTTTCGTTCTTCATCGTCGGTTTCGAAGCCGTGGTTTACGGCGTCGTGGGGCTGTACGTGTACGGGATCGTGGTCGACAACATCATGCGGTCCTTCGACCGGCGCAAGCAGGTGCTGATCGTGTCGTCCGAGCCCCGGAAGGTTTCGGACTTCATCACGCACTCCATCGGGCGCGGCGTCACCTTCCTGCGGGGAGAGGGCGGCTACACGGGGGAGGATCGCCTGCTGCTGCTGAGCTTCCTCGAACCGCGACAGGTGATCTTCCTGAAGAAGTTCCTGTCCGACGCCGATCCGAAGGCGTTTATGGCGATCAGCGACGCGTCGGAAGTCCTTGGCAAGGGGTTCAAGAACTGGAAAGCCCTGTAACCCGGGAGCGCGCGAACGCGTATTCGGCGCATGAGCCCGAAAAGGGGCACATGGCGCACGGGGCGTCGTCCGCCGGCGCGAACGGACCTTCCGCCGCGACGAGAGCGGCGTCCCGAAGATCGGCTTCGATGTCCTCCTGCGACGGTTGCCGCACGGGGTTTCCCAGAACGCCTTCGACGATGTGATAGAGCCGCAGGTCCGTCGTCCGTCCCGGGAAGATCCGGGACAGCGCCGCGCCGTAGAACAGAAGCTGCCGGTCGTAAAGGACGGGCGGCGCGTTGCGCATTCGCGTGAGCTTGTAGTCCACCACCCGCAGCGTGTCTCCGTCGTCGTACCACAGGTCGATGCTTCCCGTCAGGAGCGGACCGTTTTCGAGCGCGACGCGGAAGGGCGCCTCCCTGTGAAGTTCGCGCCGCGCCGAAAGCTCCGCCAGCGTCTTCCCGAAGTCCGATGACGCGAGGGTTTCCATCCACGTCGTCATTCGTTCGCGAAGCGACGCGTCTTCGAACGCCGGGCGCAGCGCAAGGGGAACGCCGGGCGCAGCGGGGTCGAGAAGCGCCGCGAGGCTTTCGCTCCGGAAGTCCCACCGCTCGAGAATCCGGTGCGCCAGCGTTCCCGCGTCGGCGCCTCCGCTCCCTTCGGCGCCGTCCCGCTCCATCCCTTCCACGGGAATCTCCCAGTCGAGGTCCATCCCCTGACGGTATCGCATCCGGTATGCGGTCGGGCAGAACCGCAGCAGCGCGTAGGCGCTGGCCCCCAGACGGATAAGCGGCCGGCCGTTTCGCGGCGGGGGAGCGACGTCCGGTCCTTCGACGCCGCGTTCTCCCGGTTGTGTCGCGCCGGAATCGGGCGCTTCGTACTTTTCGTCGGTTTCGCCGCTTTCCGGAGTCGTTTCGCCGGCTCCGGCGAGCATCGAAAGCCAGGAGTCCCGAGCCGGTTCCTTGCCGCAGGTGGAGCAGAGCAGCAGGGAGTCCCGCGCCCGCGTGCACGCGACGTAGAAGAGCCGGGCCGACTCCTCCCGTTCCTCGCCGGATTCCAGAAGGCTGTGGATGGCGCCGGAGAGAGGAAGCGGCTCCTCCCGCCCGGCGGAGGGTGAGGCGGAAAAGGCGACGCCCATGGCGGCGGACGGACGGAAGCGTTCCGGCCTGCCGCCGCGCGCCGTCCCGTTCAGATCGAAGAGCGAGACGAGCGGAAACTCGAGTCCCTTCGCGGCATGGACCGTCATGACGCGAACGACGTCCGCGTCCTCGCCGAGAGAGGCCGCGTCCTCGAAAGGAAGCGCGTTTCTGGCCGAACGCTCGAGGTACGAAGCGCACCCGAGCGCGTCCGGGCCGAACGACCGCTCGTACTCTCTCGCGAGATCGAGCAGCTGCCGCAGGTTCGCGAACGCCGCCTGCCGCCGCCAGAGCGGGAGCCGGTGCAGAAACGCCGTGTCTTCGAGCAGAAGCTCGAGCGCCGCGGAGACGCCCTTCACGCGAAGGACCGCGCGGCTGCGTTCCATGAGCGCGACGGGATCGCCCGTTGTCGCGGGCGCACCCAACGCGTGGGCGTTCGCCGCGAGCGATTCCCACGCGCCTTCGCCGTTCCCCCGTGTGCGGGACCTCCCCGACAGCGGCGAGGCGAGAAAGCCGAGAAGGGAGAGGTCGTCCGAAGGATCGGCCAGAGCGCGGACGAAGGCGATCGCGTCGCGGGTTTCGCTTCTCGAGAAAAAGCGCGTGTGCCGCAGGAAGGCCGTCGGGATGCCGAATTCGGGGAAGAAGATTTCTTCGAGCGGATCGTAATAGGTCCGGGTCGGAACGAGGACGGCCATGTCGCTCCACCGGCAGGGGCGCAGCGCTTCCTCCTTTCCGTCCCAGACCGTCGTTCCGTCCGAACGAAGACGGAGCAGCTCCCGCGCCAGCGAACGGGCCGCGCGGAGCCGCGCGGCGCTCGTCTTCTCCCCCGGTTCGGCTCGCGTCACGCGGATCGCGAAGACGGGGAGCCTTCCGGAGTCCCGCTCGGCGGGGCGGTCGGCGGAAAACGCGTCGAGCGGTTCGTACCGGGACGTCCAGAGGCGTCCGAAAACGTCGTTCACCCGGGCGATGAGATCGCTCCGGCTCCGGAAGCTCGTCGTCAGGGGGATGTAGCGCCCCGGCCCCCGTGCGGCGCGCGCCGCCTCGCGCTCGAACAGGCGGGGATCGGCGTGGCGGAAGCGGTAGATCGACTGCTTCACGTCCCCGACGAGAAAGATCCGCGCGTCCTCCCGTCCTCCCGCGGCCGCCATGACCAGGCGGTACTGGAGCGGACTGGTGTCCTGGAACTCGTCGACGAGAATCTCGGTGAAGCGGCGCGCTTCCCCGGATGGCGCTTCCAGGACCGGGATCGCGAGGCGGATCATGTCGTCGAAGGACATCCGCCCGATGACCTCGCCCGCCCGTCGCCTTCGCGCCCAGCAAAGGGCCGCCAGCGCGAGCAGGGGACGCCGGATTCGCCGCTCCTCCTCCGGAAATCCGTCCAGAACGCATCGGGCCGAAGCCGCGATTCCCCGGAGACCGTCGCGGTATTTCGCGAGCGTATCGCCGAGAAGCTCCTTCAGGCAGTCCTTCAAGGCCTTCGGCCCCTTCCGCATGTCCACGGAGAGCGGTCCGGATTCCAGCGCGACCAGGAAGCGCGGGATCGCGTCGGGATCGTCGCCGTCCGCAAGGCCCTGCGATTCGAGCGCCCGCAGCCGGTCGGAGAGTTCATCCCCGTCCCTGCGAAAGGGCCGCGTTTCCGGCAGAACGACGCCCGTCCAGAGATCGCGTATTTCCCGCTGCATCGCTTCCGTCCCCCGGCGGATCGCGGAGCGGACGTCCTGTTCGTCCGTCGCGAGCGCGAGGCAATCGGATGGGGTGCTTCCGCGGCTTTCGAGGAGTCCCGCGAGGGAGCGCGCGAACGCGACGAGCTGCTCGGGCGTCGCGATATCGAACAGGACGCCCTGCTTCATCGGTTCTTCCAGAAGCGCGAGCGCGTCGGCCCGGAACGGTTCTCCGAGGCCCTGCGCCAGTTCGTCGAGCGCGCCTTCCTCGATGAGTCGCGCCATTTCGTCCCAGAGGGATTCCTCCTCCGGCTGCGAGATGATTCCGCCCGACGGATCGGGCGTTTCCTCTCCCGGGGCGTCGGGAACGTCGCCGCCGTGTTCCGGAAGCATGTCGCCGAAGGTCGCGGACAGGACGTTCTCCCGGAGGGTCCGGAGCGCGAACGCGTGGATCGTCGAGATGACGGCTTCGTCGATTTCCGCGAGCGCGCTCTCGAGCAACGGAGAACGGCAGTCGGGGCGGGCGCAGACTTCGGCCAGGAGCGAGCCGATGCGCGAACGCATCTCCTGCGCGGCCTTGTCGGTGAAGGTGAGCGTGAGGATATCCCTCGGACGGGCGCGGCCGGAGGCGATCGCCCACACGAAGCGCCACGCGAGCGTCCACGTCTTCCCCGTCCCCGCTCCGGCGCCGATGACGACCGGCGATTCCGTCGCGAGAATCCCTTCCCGCTGCACCGGACTCCGGCGCGTCGCCTCTTCGATGAGTTTTCGTACGTTCTCCGCCGCCCGTGCGCGGACGTCGTCATTCGTCGGCGGCATCGTCGGAATCCTCCCTTCGCCGGTCGCTTCGGCGACACAGCGTTTGAAACCCGCATATCCGGCAGTCCTGCGAATCGTGATCCGGATCGTACCGGCCGCTTGCGATCATGGCGGCGCTTCGGGCTATCTCCTCCCCCGCAAGGGGAATATGCGCGCCAAGAAGCGTGTTCGTGACGGAGGGAACGCCGTCTCCTTCGAAGATCCCGCCCGCCGCGGACTCCGCG
>CALMZW010000026.1 GCA_937870605.1 uncultured Synergistaceae bacterium | reverse complement strand
TTCACGTTCGGCAACAGCCTGATGTTCTTCTTCGGCGCGCTCGGGGCCATGGCGACGGGGATGGCGGACACGTCGGAGGTTCTGGCCGCGCAGGGGCTCCTCGGCGGCGGCATCGCGCTCCTGGCGCTGAATATCTGGACGACGAACGACAACGCGCTCTACGCGTCCGGGCTTGGGCTCGCGAACATCACCGGAGGGAAGCGGACGCAGCTCACGGTCGCGGCCGGAGTCGCGGGAACCGTCCTGGCCGACTTCCTCTACAACAACTTCACGGGGTGGCTCGTCTTCCTGAGCGTTTCGCTGCCCCCGATCGGCGGCATTCTCGTCGCGGATTTCTTCCTCAAATGGCGGGGCCGCTACCCGTCGTTGACGGACCATTCCTTCCGGGCCATAAATCCGGCCGCCATGATCGCATGGGCCGCGGCGATCGGCGTTTCGTTCCTCTCCCCTTCGCAGGGGGTCTTCTGCGTCGCGCCGCTGAACGCTATTCTGACCGCGGCGGTCGTCTACGCGGCGGCGGACCGGCTGATCTCCGGCCCCGCGCGCCTTCCGGCCCAGGAGTCGGGCCGCTGACCGCGACCGAAGGGGGGAGACGGCATGACGGATCTCATGGGTTTTAGCCCGTCCGGACGGCAGGACCGCGCTTCCGGGCAGAACGCACGAAATCACGTGACGACAAACGCGCCGCCATCGTTGCGATGGCGGCGCGTTCTTGTTCGCGTCAGGTCTGACAGGCGGGAAACACCCGTTATCCGGCGGCTGCCGTCGCGGCCTCGTCGATCCTCCGGATCGTCCGGGCGAGGACTTCCGCGCCCCGCACGAGGTCGTCGGGCGAGGTGTATTCGTCTTTCGAGTGGCTGATGCCGCGGACGCTCGGCGCGAAGATCATCCCGGTCGGGATGACGTGCGCGATCGGACTCGCGTCGTGCGATGCGCCGCTCGGCATGCGCACGCACGGGACGCCGAGATCCCGGCACGCCTCTTCGATCGTGTCCTGCATGGTCGGGTCCAGCCGGACGGCGGGCTTGGAGACCAGAAGGCGCATCGAGCCCGTACACTCCTCGTCGGCCGAGAGCAGCGAACGGAACTCCCCCGCCGCCTTTCCCGTGATCGCGTCGTCCGTGGAGCGCAGCTCCAGCGTGAATACGGCCGTTCCCGGAACGACGGGCGCGACGCCCGGCTCCAGACGGAAGACGCCGACGGTGCTGACCATGTCCGTCCGGTCCGCTATCGAGGCGAACCAGCGGTCGAGGATTCGCGCCGCGGTCCGCATCGCGTCGTGGCGCTCCTTCATCGGCGTGGTGCCCGCGTGGTTGGCCTCCCCGGTGATCGTGACCTCGTAGCGGGTGATGCCGACGATCGCAGTGGGGATGCCGATCGCGATCTTCTTCCGCCACAGGACCGGACCCTGTTCGATGTGCAGTTCGAGGTACGCCGCGTAGCGCGACGGGTCGGCCTTCGACGCGGCGACGTCGGCCGCAGTGATGCCCGCGCGTTCGAGCGCGAGCGCCGGCGTCTCGGACGCCATGCCCGTGAAGGCGCGGCTTCCGAACGTTCCGCCCAGGTCGCCGCCCTCTTCGGCCGTGAAGCCGACGACTTCGATGGTCCGCGTGTGCGGCCCCTGTGCGTGGACGGCCTTCGCGGCCTCGAACGCGGCCAGGACGCCGTAGGCCCCGTCGTAGATTCCGCCGCCGGGCACGGAGTCGAGGTGCGACCCCGCGAGGATCGCGGGCTGGTCGGGCTCGGTCCCTTCGAACCAGCCGAAGAGGTTGCCCACCCTGTCGATCCGGGTGGCCATCCCGGCCGTTTCCATGCGCGAACGGACGAAGTCGCGCCCCTCGGCGTACGCGGCGCCGTAGGCGATCCGGCCGAGTCCGTGGTCGGTCCAGCCGATGCGCCCGAGTTCGGAAACGTTCCGGATCAGGCCCCGCCCGTGAAGCGCCGGTTCCTTACCGGACGGCAACGCCGAGACGCTCCAGGATCGCCCGGATGGCCTTTTTCGTTTCGTCCGTCGCGGGAAGGATGGGAAGGCGCGGCATGCCGCCCTTGTACCCCACCATCTCCATGGCTGACTTCATGCCGCCGATGCCGAATTTCGCGGTGACGGCCGCGTTGAGCGCCATGAGGTCGAGCTGGAGTTTCCGCGCCTTGTCGATGTCGCGCGCGACGCTCGCCTCGTAGAGGTCGACGCAGAGGTTCGGCACGACGTTCGCGAGCGCGAGCGTTCCGCCGACGCCGCCCAGGAGCGTCGTGGCCATCAGGAAGCTGCCCGACCCGGCGAAGACGGAGAACGACTCGTCCACTCCGGCCAGGACTTCGGCGATCTGGACGATGTTGCCGCCCGAGTCCTTGATGCCCGTGATGTTCGGGTGCTTCGAGAGCCGGATCGTCAGCGCCGACGGGATGTTCACGCCGGAGTTGCCGGGCATGTTGTAGAGCATGACGGGAATCGGCGACGCGTCCGCGACCATGGAAAAGAATTTCTCGAGCGCGGCGTCGGTCATGTCCTTCTTGTAGTAGTTCGGGGTGACGACGAGCGCCGCGTCGGCTCCGGCGTCCGCGCACGCCTTCGTGAGCGCGGACGTTTCCTTCAGAGATTCACAGCCCGTTCCGGCGATGACGATCTTTCCGTCGGACAGCCCCTTGCGCGTCGCGGTGACGAGCGCGACCTTTTCCTCGAACGAAAGCATCGTGAACTCGCCGTTGCTCCCCAGGGAGACGAGGCCGGAAAGCCGCGTCCTGTCATAGGCCGCCATGTTCTCCGCGTACGCGCCCCAGTCGATCTCTCCGTCTTTCGTAAAGGGCGTCGCAACGGGTGCGAATATGCCTGTGATTCGTTTCATCTTCGCTGATCCTCCTTCAATTCAGTGCGGTCAGCCGCCTGTATGTCTATAGTATAGTATTGTATTACCTGAAGAACTGCAAAGGCCAGAGAGAAAGCGCCGGAATATAGGTGATCAGGAGCACGGCCGCGAGGTTCGCGAGCATGAACGGAATGGACCCCCGAAGCACCTTTTCGAAGGGCGTTTTCAGGATGTTGGCCGCGACGAACAGGTCGACGCCCATCGGCGGCGTCACCATGCCGAGCGCGAGGTTCGAGATGATGAGGATGCCGAAGTGGACCGGATCGAGGCCGATCTTCATCGCGAGCGGCATGAGAAGCGGCGTGAAGAGCAGGATGTTCGAGAGCGTGTCGATGAACATTCCGCCGATCAGGAAGATCACGTTGAATATGAGCAGAATCGCGATCTTGTCGGTCGTAAAGGATGTGATCAGGTTCCCGAGCAGGCCGGGGACGTCCTTGACATACAGGAACTTCGCGAACGCTCCCGCAGCGCCCATAAGGATCACGCAGGAAGCCGTAATGACGGCGGCCTCGATCATCGCCTTGCAGAGTCCCGAAAGCGACAGGCCGCGCGTGATGAAGCCCAGGACGATCGCGTAGACGACCGCCACGACGCCCGCCTCCGTCGGCGTGAAGACGCCCGAATAGATCCCGCCGAGGATGATGATCGGCATGAGCAGCGCCCACTTCGCGTCCCAGAACCGCCCCATGACCCAGAGCGCCCCGCCCTGGCGCGGCGCGCCGACGTAGTTGCGCTTTTTCGCCATGACGTAGGTCAGGAGCATCAGAACGACGCCGACGAGAATTCCCGGAATGACCCCGGCGATGAAGAGATCCGTCACGGAAACGCCGGTGGTGACCGCGTAGACGATCATCGGAATCGACGGCGGAATGAGGACGCCGATGCCTCCTCCGCACGCGAGCAGGCCGCCCGTGAAGCCCTTGTCGTAGCCGCGCTCGTTCATCGCGGGGATCATGATGGCGCCGATGGCCGCGACGGTCGCGGGGCCGGAGCCCGAGACGGCCGCGAAGAACATGCACGCGACGACCGCCGCGATGCCAAGTCCGCCCGGGAAATCTCCGGCGACGGCCTCGGAGAGGTCCGTGAGCTTTTTGGAGATTCCGCCGTTGCTCATGAGCGTTCCCGCGAGGATGAAGAACGGCAGCGCGAGCAGCGTGAAGGAATCGGCGGTCACGATCATCTTCTGGGCGACCAGAATCATCGCCCGGTCGATGCCGCCCGGTATCCAGAGAGAGAAAACCATACTGCTGACGCCGATGGAGACCGCGATGGGAACGCCGACGATCAGCAGGAAAAACATGGAGCCGAAGACAGCGAGCAGCATGTTGCGCTCCTCCTATCCGCGCGCGTCGGCGGGAGCGAAGACGCTCTTTCGCCGCGCGAGAAGCGGGAGGATCTCCCGCTGTATGATCCGGACCACCAGAAGCCCGAACGCGACCGGCCCCACGACGAAGTAGGCCCATGTCGGCAGGCTCATGGCAGGCGTTATTTGCCCGCTCGAGTACTGCATTTGCGTGATGATGACCGAGTAGCGCACCAGGATGACGGAAAAACCGACAAAGACCAGGGACGAGAACATGTCCAGCAGCCACTGCGTCTTCGGCCCCGCGACGAGCTTGAAGATCTCCACCCTGACGTGCTGGAGCTTTTTCTCGCACAGCGCGAAGCCGACGAGGCAGAGCATGACGAAGCACACGCGCATGAGTTCCTCCGCCCAGCCGTAGACGAAGCTCATGAGGTAGCGCGTGAATACCTGCTGGATGCCGACGAATGTGATGATCGAAAAGAGGACGACCGTAACCGCTTCTTCGAGATACGCGTCGATCCATTTGAGAACATTCATGGGACTCACTCCCGTTTCCCCGGGCGGCCCGGCCCCGAAGGGGAACGCGTTTCCGGCGGGGAGATGTAATGCCGGGGGAGAGGGGGATCTCCCCCGGCTTCGAAGAGAAAAACAGGATTATCAGTTCTGGGGCGGGACCTCCTTGAAGTCCTTCTGGAAGTCCATCACCTTTTTGAACATTTCCTCGCCGATTTCCTTGATGTGGTCGTCGTAGACCTTCTGCGCGGCCGTACGGAACGCGGCGCGCTGCCCGGCGGTCAGTTCGATGATCTCGGGCGTCCCTGCGGCCTTGAACTCTTCCATGACCTTGCGGTTCGCGGCGAGGACGTTCTCCTGGTCCCACGCGCAGGCGGCCTTCGCAGCCTTCATGACGATCGCCTTCTGGTCATCCTTGAGGGAATCCCAGGTCTTTTTGGAAACGACGAGAACCATCGGGTCGAGGACGTGGCCGTCCATCGTGATGTACTTCTGCACCTTGTAGAAGCCCTGCGCCTTGATGTTCTCGAACGGGTTCTCGCCGCCGTCGATGACGCCCTGCTGCAACGCGGTGAAGACTTCGGAGAAGTCCATCGGGATCGCGTTCGCGTTCATGGCCTTGAACAGCTCCATGTGGATCGGCGTGGACATCGTGCGGATCTTCAGGCCCTTGAGATCTTCGGGCGTCCGGATGGGCTTGTTGGAGTGGATGTGCCGCCAGCCCTGCGTCATGTAGCCCACGGCCTTGATGCCCTTCTCTTCAAGCGGCTTGGCGACTTCGAGCGCGAGGTCGCTGTTGAAGAACGCGATGCCCGCTTCGGCGCTCTTGAAGAGGTACGGAAGGTCGTAGATCGCGACGGCCTTGCTGAAGGGCGCGAGCAGACCCGTGCTGATGACCCAGAAGTCCGTGACGCCCATCTGGACCTGTTCGATGCCCTCGCGGTTGTTGCCGAGCGCTCCCGCTCCGATGACGTTGACCTTCATCGAGCCTGCGGATTCCTTTTCGACAAGCTCGCCGAACATCTTCGCGGCTTTGCTGAAGATGTTCATGTCCTGCCCCGTATGCCCCAGCGACATCTGCCTCACGTCGGCGGCCGCCATTCCCGCGGCCATCGCGACGAACAACGCTCCGGAAACCAGCGCCTTCACTATGGACTTTCTGTTCATTCTCTGTGTCCCCTCCTTTGATATTCGGCGCTAGAACACGGGGTTGTAGCGCCGTTGCTTGCTGATGGATACGCCGTATTTCACGAGTCCCGTCGCGACGATGAGCGCACAGACCACGCCGTCGAGCACCGGGACGCCGAGCTCCCGCTCCATGCGCTTGTCGAGTTCCGCGAAGCCCGCGCAGCCGAGGACGAGCACTTCGGCCATGTCTTCGGCGAGCACGCGGCGCCCGACCTCGATGAGCTTCTCCTCTTCGGTCCCCGTCGCGCCGTGCTTCGGGGCGCGGACGGAGGCGCAGTCGTCCGCGAGGTGGTACTTGCGGATCAGCGCCCATTTGTTCGGGACGTTGTGCTCGACGGGCGCGATGACCGTAAAGCTGTGCCCCAGCATCGTCGCGATCTTCATCGAGGCTTCCGCGATGCCGACGACCGGTTTGTTCGTGATCTCCTTCATGAGGTCCATGTTCGGGTCGCCGTGGCACGCGATGACGAACGCGTCGAATGCGTCCCGGTTCTGCCGCACGAGATCGACCATTCCGGGGGCGGCCTTCGCGTGGTCCTCGTACGTCGCGACGAACTTCGACGCGCCGGGCGTCGAGACCGCGACGACCTCGTACTCCCCGTTCGCGAACGATTCCGCCTTGCGGCGGATCGCGTCCGTCATCGCCGCGTCGCTGTTCGGGTTGATGAGCAGAATCCGCATCTCAGCGGCTCCACTCGGGGGTCAGGCATTTCCCCCAGCCCTGCGCGGACGCGTCGACCTTCCGGTCGCGCATGACGATCCGCCCGCGGACGACCGTATGCACGGGCCGTCCGATGAGTTCCATGCCGTTGTACATCGTCCCGATGGCCTTCGCGTGCGTGACGAGGTCGTCGTTCGAGACCTTCCAGACGGTGTCCCTGTCGACGACGACGAGATCCGCGTCCGCGCCGACCGCGAGGATTCCCTTTCGCGGAAAGAGCCCGAAGATTCGCGCCGCGTTCTCGCTCATGAGTTCGACGCAGCGCTTCAGCGTCAGCTTGCCGTCGCGGACGGCCGTGAGCATCAGCGCAAGCGACATCTCGACGCACGGCGAACCGGCCGCCGCCGTGAAGATGTCCTTCAGGCCCTTCTCCTTCTCGGAGAGCAGGAAGGGGCTGTGGTCGCTGCCGATGTAGTCCACCGATCCGTCACGGACGTAGTCCCAGAGCTTTTCCATTGACTCCCGGCTCCGGAGCGGCGGATTGCCCTTGGCGAACGGGCCGATCTTCGCGATGGTCGCGTCCGTGAGGAAGAGGTAATGCGGGCAGGTTTCGAGGTAGACCTCCTGCCCCGCGCGCCTGGCGCGGACGATCAGTTCCATCGCCTCGGGCGTCGAGACGTGCGCGAAGGCGATGCGCATCCCCGTCTCGCGCGCGAAGCGGATGAGCTTTTCGACCGTCTCGACCTCGGCCAGTTCGGGCCGCGAGAGCGCGTGATATTCGAAGCCGGTCTTGCCCTCGGCCCGGAACTTTTTGATCAGGCGCTGGATCATGTCGTTGTTTTCGGCGTGGACGGTCAGGATCAGGCCCGTTTCCGCAACGGCCGCGAAGCCGTCGAGGATCGCGCCGTCGTTGGCCATCGTGAGGCCGCGGAACTCCTCGTCGCGCCCCTCGGGCGCCTCGTGAAGAAACGTCTTGAACGCGACGATGCCCTCTTTGGCCACGCGTCCGATCTCGTTCGTGAACTCCGACCCGGCCGCGCCGAAGAACGCGTAGTCCACCAGCGACTGCGGGGCCGCCGAATCCTTGCGCTTCTGCAGGATCTCCGGCGAATAGGGGGGCGGGCAGGAGATCGGGTGCTCCAGGAACGTCGTCACGCCCGCGCTCGCGCAGGCCATGCTCTCGGTCACGAACGTCCCGCGCTCTCTGTGCCCCGGATCGCGGACGTGCATGTGCGAGTCCACCACGCCGGGAAGGACCGCCTTGCCACCCGCGTCCAGCTCTTCCCGTCCGGCCGGGAGAAAGCGTTCGTCGCCGATCGCGACGATCTTTCCGCCGTCGATCGCCAGCCCGCCCGGAACCAGTTCTCCGTTCGAATACACCTGTGCGTTGCGTATGACAAGATCAACCGTGTTCATGATTTCTCTTCCGTACCTCCTCGTCCCCGACAAATGCGGGGGTTCAATTCATATATTCCGCGTTCGCCGACGCACACGCGCCGGAGTGACGGAGCCATTGTCCCCACCCGCGCGCCGTCGCGTCGGCGGAACCGTTCGAATAGACGCATCTCCCGCGCACCCACGTCGCAAGCACGCGTCCGACAACCTCGCGTCCGTCGTAGAGCCGCGCCGTTTCACGCGCCTTCGTGAGCATCCGCTTCCGGTCCAGAACGAACGGGTGCTCCGTATCCGCAAGGACAAGGTCCGCGTCGGCTCCCAAAGCGATGACGCCCTTTCGAGGATAGAGGCCGAAGGCGCGCGCGGGCCGCTCGCCCGTGCAGCGAAGGAACGCATCGAAGGCGAGCCGTCCGTCGCGGACGGCCGTCAGCAGCAGCGGCAGGCGTTCCTCGAACCCCACGCCTCCGGCGGGCGCCAAGAAGATGTCCGAAAGACCGGGGTCCTTCTCTTCCGGCAAGAACGGGCCGTGATCGCTGCCGATATAGTCGACCGTCCCGTCCGTCAGAAAGGGCCAGAGCCCCTCCATCGAGGCGCGGTCGCGGATCGGCGGGTTGTATTTCGCGTACGGACCGAATTGCGCCGCGTCTTCCTCGCAGCGGAAGAGGTACTGCGGACAGGTTTCGGCGTATACGGGGCGTCCGGCGCGCTTCGCGTCTCGGATCAGCTCCATCGCGCCGGGGGTCGAGACGTGGCAGACGCTCACGCGCGCACCGGCGTCGCCCGCATAGCGAAGGATCTTTTCGACCGCCTGGACTTCGGCGAGCGGGGGGCGCGACAGACCGTGCGCCGCGAAATCCGTCCGCCCGCCCGCCCGGAGCCGTTTGGTCGTCGAGGCTATGATGTCGTCGTTTTCCGCATGCAGGGCGCAGATCCGTCCGGTCTTCGCGACCGCATCGAGCACGTCGAGCAGGGCTCCGTCCGAGCAGGACAGGATTCCTTCGAACTCGGCCTCTCGGCCTTTGGGCGCGCGGAACAGGAAGGTCTTGAAGGCGACGACGCCCGCCGCCGCAAGTTCGGGGATTCGGTCGATATGCTCCGCTCCGGCGCCGCCGTAGAACGCGAAATCCACAAGGGAACTGCGCGAGGCGATATCGATGCGGTTTTTGAGGATCGCGGCGGAATACTGGGGCGGCGCGGAGATGGGCATTTCGAGAATGGTCGTGACGCCGCCCGCGGCGGCGGCGGCCGTTTCGGTCGCGAAGCCGCCCCGTTCGGGGCAGGCGGGTTCGCGAAGATGAACGTGCGTATCGACGCCGCCGGGAAGGAGCAACGCGCCTCGCGCGTCCATCCGCTCCGTCGCCTGCGGGAGCCAGGAGCCGTCGCAGAGAACCGCGATCCGGCCGTCCCGGACCCCGACGGCGCCCTGAAAAACGCCTTCGGGAACGGCGACCCGCGCATTCCGGATCAGGAGATCGAGGACCGGCGCCACGGTCGCTACGCCCCTTCCGGAGGAGCCTGCGTGAGGTCCACGCGCGTTCGGATCTCTTCGGCCGCGTTCAGGACCTTTTTCACGAGGACGTCAAGCGTCTCTCCGGTGGCGCGGTTGTCGGGCAGCGTCACGCCGACGCTGCCGCAGGAGTGCTCGAACGGGAAATAAACCGGAACCGCGATTCCCGTAACGCCGGGATCGACCTCCCCCGATGCGACGACGTAGCCCTTACGCCGGTGCTCGAGATACTTCTCGAAGACGCGGCCGGGATCGGTGATGGTCTTGGGCGTGAACGCCCTGAGAGGCTTTTCGTAAAGAATTTGCCGGACGCGTTCTTCGGGCATGCACATGAGAACGGCGAAGCCGGTCGCCCCGGCATGCAGCGGGAAGTGCTGCCCGAGTTCGGAAGAGATCTTGAGACGATGCGTCGTTTCGATCTTGTCGACGCAGATGGCCCCCTCATCGTCGGACATCGTGAGGATGACCGTCTCGCCCGTGTCGGCGGCAAGCTCCTCGAGAACCGGGCGCGCGGCGGAGCACGACGTGATGCTCCGGTCGACGATGCGCCCGAGCGCCAGGACCTTGAGACCGAGCCGGAACTTGTCGGACCCCGGAACGCGAAGCAACCACCCCGCGTGTTCCAGCGTGATCACGAGACGGTGGATCGTGCTCTTGTGAATTCCGACGATGCGGCTGATCTCGGAAACGCCGAGCGGGCCGGTCTCACGGCCGAACAATTCGAGGATCTGCAACGCGCGCTGTATCGAATGATTCAGATACCGGGTGGGGTCCATGCTGTTCCCTCGATTCGTATCGTCTCATATATCAAGACAACGTCTTATTGTATCTCGTATTGTATCGGCTCGTCGCGTCGCTGTCAATGCGGCCTTCGTCCCATGACATCCGGCCGCACGGTCGCACGCAGGACTCCTTGACCTTCCTCCCGCGACGGAGTATGTATATCTATGGCAAATCTTGCGAATTTTTCGCACCGCCGTTTTCCCGTCACCGCACCGAATTCCATCAATCAGGGAGGGATCGCATTCATGTGCAGAAAGCACCTGGTCCGGCTTCTTCTGTTGCAGCTCGTCTTTGTCCTCGGAGGGTGCGGAGGGGGAGGCGACTCCACTCCGCCGTCGCAGCTTTCGGTGCGATCGGTGGAGGTCATCCCGCGCGGAACGATCGAGCCGAAAAGCGTCGCGGCGGCGTCGCTGACGCTGAGCAGCGACACGGACTTCGTCGATCTCGCGGTTTCGTATTACCTCGTCAGCGGCGATGAAGAAGCCGAAGAGCCGGAACTGTACTACTTCGGCGGCGCGGTCATTCCGGCCGTCGCGTCCGGGGAAAACACGTACCTCCAGAGCTTCGTCTTTTCCGACGATGTCCCCGCCGGAACGTACCACGTGGCGGTCCACCTGGATCCGCTCGGGACGACGCTGCCCCGCGACATCATGTATTTCGCGCCGGACGACGTCACGGCGCGGATCGGGACGGACCAGGGAAAACCGGACCTCGTGCTGCACGACATTCGCTCCGACTCGTCGTATCTTATCCTCCTGCAGGACGATGAAACCGACGACGGCGTGCGGCGCGACAATCTTTCCGCGACGATCGACGTCGAGTCCGTCGCGAACGGCTCGGAGAATGTGACGGTCATGGCCTACGTCGAGACGAACGCGGGCTACGAGCCGGTCCGGATCTGGAATCCGACGGATGCGGCCTTCTCGGAGACCTTCACGATTCCCTCGCTCGGCGTGAACTCGGTGCAGTCGGTCGCGCTGGATCTTCTCGTACCGGAGGATGTTCGCGCCAGGCTGGCCGGAATGACGCAGACGAACGTCAGGATCGTCGTCGACCCGCTTGACGCCGTCGATGAGAACGAAGATCTCATGGTTCTTTATGAACGCGAGAACGACAATGAACTCGTCGAGCCGGTCAATATCTTCGCGGGAACGCCCGTCGGGTCGAAAGGCGACGGCGGCGCCGCGTTCGAGACGAGTTTCAGCAAGGGATTCGACAACAGGTTCTTCGGCGCGAAGGTCGATTTCCGCGCCAAGGCGTGGTTCTCAGGGAAAGGAATCGGGTCAGAGGTATCCGGCGCGACGCCGGTGACGGTCCTGAGCCACACGTTCGACTTCCTGGGAGTCTCGTCCGCCGCGCGCTACAACCCGGTCACGCCGACGGATTCGGGCTTCGACCTCGACGTCGAATTCGCCGGCGCCACGGTGTATTCCAAACACGGCGACGCCGGCTTCACGTGGGAGCAGACGTGGCAGGTCGAGAAGAGCAAGGGGTTCGACCAGCGTTTCGTCATCGCCATCGTTCCGGTGAAAGTGAGCGCGGGCGTGAGCGGCGCCCTCGGCTTCAGGGCGGCCGTGAACGTCAGTTCGTCCTTCAACGGAACCGTATCGCCGTTCGTCGATATCGGAACGTACGTCTCCGCGGGCGTCGACGCGTTCGTCGCGAAGGCCGGCGTCCGGGGGAATCTCCACCTGATCAAGTTCGACCTCGGGACGACGCTCGGCGGAACGATCGCCGCAGACGCGGGCGCGACGCAGCTCACCGGGACGCTCGACGGAAAGGTCGGCTACACGCTGACCGGCCCGAGGGGCGAGATCGTGATCTATGTCGGATATCCGTGGTGCTGCAAGTGGTGGATCATCTGCAAACCGTGCACGAAGGACGCGGAATGGACGCTCGTGAGCTGGTCGCCCTACTCGAAGACCGACACGCTGCTCGACAAGCATCAGTCGGTGACCGTGCCGCTGAAGTAGCGCACGGGAGCGTGACGCCGAAAGCCCCCCAGGACGCGCTGCGTCCCGGGGGGCTTTTTTCGCGGGATTGCATTTACGCGCCTGTGCGCCTTGACGATCCGGGGGCGACGCGGTATGTATACCTTTGAAGATTCCGGCGACGCATGCGGATCGGCAACGATCCCCGCGCGCCGCCGGAGCGTTTTTTTCCGTTCTTCCATATTCCAATACAGGGGAGGCAGCATATTCATGCGCAAAAAGTATCTGGCCTGGTTCCTGCTCCTGCAACTCGTCTTCGTCCTCGGAGGGTGCAGCGGCGGCAACGATTCCGTATCGCTGTCGCAGGTTTCGGTGCGTTCCGTGGAGCTTCTTTCCCGGGAAACGGTCGAAAAGGGACACACGGTTTCGCTGTCCGTAACGCTCAGCAGCGACGCGGACCGGAACGACCTCGGGATATCGTACTACCTTCTCAGCAAGGACGAAGCGACACAGCGGATTGACAGCTATCACTTCGGCAGCACGTCGATTCCGGTCGTTTCATCCGGAGAACGCATCTACGCGCAGTCGTTCGTCTTCTCGGACGACGTTCCGCCCGGGACCTACAGTCTCCTGCTCCACGTCGACCCGCTCGAAACCTCGCTTCCGGACGACATCGCGTACGAAGCGCCCGGCGACGTCGCGATCACCGTAGCGGCGGACGGGGGGAAGCCGGATCTCGTCGCCCATTCCCTTCACGCCCATTCCTCGTACCTCGTGATCTCGCAGGACGAGGAACTCGGCGACGGAGATCAACGCGACCACATTTCCATGACGGTCGACGTTGAATCGGTCGCACACGACGCTTCGAACGTCGCCATCATGGCCTATGTCGAGACGACCGCCGGCTACGAACCCGTCCGGATCTGGAATTCCGCGGGCAAAGCCTTCGAAAACAGCCTGGTTCTTTCATCGCTTGACGCGAACGTCCTGCAATCGGTCATGCTGGATCTTCTCGTCCCGCCGGAGGTTCTCGCCCGCCTTGAAGGAAAGGCCTCGACGAACGTGAAGGTCCTCATCGATCCGCTCGACGCGATCGACGAGAACGAGAACGCCCTGACGCTCGCGGGCCGGACGGACGACAACGAACTCGTTGAGCCCGTGAATATCTACGCGGGCGCCCCGGTCGCGTCGAAGGGCGACGGCGGCCTCGACTTCCAGACGAGCTACAGCAAGGGGTTCGACAACAAATATTTCGGAGCGGACCTGGACTTCCTGGGCAAGGCGTGGTTCGGGCTCAACGGAATCGGCGCGTCCGTATCGGGAACTGTGCCGGTGACCGTTCTCGGGCACACGTTCGACTTCCTCGGCATCACGTCGGACGCGCACTATAACCCGATCCTGCCCACCGATTCGGCGTTCGATCTCGACATCGAGTTCGCCGGGATCACGCTCTACAGCCAGAGCGGCAACGCGGGCTTCGAGTGGGAGAAGACATGGAAGATCGAGAAGAACCTGGGATACTCGCAGACGTTCGTGATCGCCGTCGTTCCGGTTGAAGTCAGCGCCGGAGCGAGCGGCGCGCTCGGCATCAAGGCGACCGTCAGCGTCAATTCGAAATTCGAGGGAACCGTGTCGCCGTTCGTCGACGTCGGCGCGTACGCCTCCGCGGCCGTCAACCTCGTCGTCGCGAAGGGCGGCATTCGCGGAACGCTCTATCTGATCGGCTGTTCCTTCGACACGAAGCTCGGCGGAACGATCGCGGCCGACGCGGGCGCGACGCAGCTCACGGGAACGCTCGACGAGACGGTCGGCTACACGCTGTCCGGTCCGAACGGCGGCCTCGTGATTTTCGTCAAGTGGCCGAAGACGTGCTGGAAATGGCATGTCATCCCCTACCCCTGCGGATGGAACGAAAAGGACTGGAGCCTCGTGAGCTGGTCCACGTATTCCAAGACGGACACGCTGCTCGACAGGCGCCAGTCCGTAACCGTGCCGCTTCAGTAACGGAGGCGCATACAATCCATGCGGCGTCGCAGCGTCGTTATCGCATCGTTTCTCGCAATCGCGGCCATCGCGGTTTTTCTCATCGGAAAAGCGGAAGTCCGCGTTCCGGTCGAACCGCCGGAGCGACAACACCCTTCCCGCGCCGCGGCGACCTTCGCGTGGTCGCCGGGAAGCGGTGCGCGCTACGAAGTCGATGTCACGAGCGCCATTACGACGGGAGCGTCTCCGGACGCCCCCGTTCCTCCGACGATTCATATCTCCGGCATTCTGAACATGCGGGTCCTTTCGACCGATGCGGATTCGGTTCTCGCAGGTCTGCGATTGTCGCCGGTTTCGTGCGAGATCTTCGGCGAGTTCCGTCCCGAAATGCGTGACCGCTTTTCGCTCCCGTTCTCCGCACTCTTCGGAAGCGATGGAACCATCAAATCGGTCCGATTGTCCCCGACACTTTCCGACAACGAACGCATCGTTCTCGGGGAAGCGCTCCGCAGCATGCAGATCGTCGTTTCGGGCGACGCGGCCTCGTGGACCACGCGCGAGGAACACGCGACCGGACCGTACGAGGCCCGGTACGAACGGGCGTCCGACGGCGCGATCCGCAAACGCAAGGTGCGCTATCTTGCGCTTCCCGCGCCGATGCGCGTCGACATCCTTTCGTCGGACACGAACGCGCGACTTTCGCCGACCCTGTGGCTTCAGTCCGCCGGAGGGCGCGAATCCCTCGCCGCGTTCAGCGGCGAAGCGCCGCTGCTCAGGACGACGCTCGCCTTCTCCCTGAAGGCCCTTCCCGGAACACCGGACCTTCCGGCCACGCTCGCCGGAATCGTCGCGATGCAAAAGGCCGGCCGCGCCGCGGCGTCTTCGACCGGCGCGGGAACAGTCGTCGCGATTTCGGGCGATGCGGCCCCCGCCTCGGGCGGCGCGGACGAAGCCGCGACCAGGTTTTCCGCGTCCCTCGACCGCTTCGACCGGCGAAACCGGGCGACGTTCGACGACCTGATCGCGCAGCTCCGGGAACACCCGGAACTGGCGCGGGACGTCGCCGCGCGCCTGCTCGCCCCCGGAACGGACGACGCGACGCAGGCCGCGCTCATGGACCTTCTCGGCACGAGCGACACGCCCGCGGCGCAGACGGTTCTTCTTGACATCGCCGGAGATCCGGGCGCGTCGCACATGAACGCGCTCCGGGCGATCATCGCCCTCGGCGGCGTCGCGCATCCGACGACCGAGGCGCGCGACGGGCTCCGGTCCATCGCCCGAAAGGAAGGCGGCCCGGACGTCGCCGACCTGTCGCGCACGGCCCTTCTCGCGCTCGGCGCCGTAGCCTCCACGTTGCGGACCAACGACGACCCCGCGGCGTCCTCCGTTACGGCCGACCTTCTCGCGGCGATCCCCGAAAAGGAGGGGCCGGACCTCCGCGTCGCGCTCAAGGCGCTCGGAAACACCGGCGATCCGGCCGCGGCGGGACGAATCCAGTCCTATCTCGCCTCGGAAAACGCGGCGACCCGTGCGGCCGCGGCGACGGCGCTCCGCCGGATGCCCGACGCCCGGACGGGAGAGCTGCTGCTCTCGTCGCTCGCGAACGAGAAGGTTCCCGAGGTTCGGAGCGCCGTCGTCCGCAGCATGAGTCAGCGCGGTCTCGACGACAACGCGTTCGCGGCGCTCGCCGAAAGCGCCCCGAAGGAACAGAGCGCCCTCGTCCGGGGCGAGATGATCCGCGCCCTCGCGAAGGGGACGGACTCGTTCCCGGCCGCGCGCGACACCCTGCAGCGCCTGCTCGAAACCGAGCAGGACACGCAGAACCTCGACCTGTTGC
Source organism: uncultured Synergistaceae bacterium (assembly GCA_937870605.1). GTDB lineage: Bacteria > Synergistota > Synergistia > Synergistales > Aminobacteriaceae > CALFXN01. Next base: position 11,014 of record CALMZW010000026.1, on the reverse strand, counting down.
GCCGGGTGCTCTCGAAAGCGCCGAAGACGCCGTAACGCGCCGCAGTCCACGCCGCAGAGAGAGACTATGCGACGAGGGCCCTCCGGGTTTCCGGGGGGCCCTCGTCGCGTTCAGGGGGAAGCAGGGTTTCTTCGCGTTTCACCGGGAGGCTCTCTGTTCCTCCGGAGGATGCGTTATTCCTTCACGAGCCCCTTCTGGAGCGTTCCGACGGCCTTGCCGAATTCGATCGCGTAGCCGCACTTGACGCACGCGCGCTCAACCGCCGCGATCGCGGAGACGAGGACGTGCTTGTCGACGTTGCCCATGTGTCCCATGCGGAAGCCCTTGCCCGCGTACGCGCCGAGGCAGCCTGCCGTCTGCGCGCCCTCTTCGGCCAGGACCTTGCGGAACGCCGCGTCGTCGATGTTCGAGCCCTTCGGGTAGAGGTAGACGGAGAGCGTCGGCGCGCGGTTCGGATTCTTCGCGGCGACTTCGAAGCCGATGGATTCAAGCGCGGCGTCGAACATCGCGGCCTGCCGCACGTGACGGTCGAAGCGCTCCTGGAGCCCCTCGGCCTTCATGATGCGGATGGATTCCTTGAGGGCCCAGATCAGATTGATCGCGGGCGTTCCCCAGTATTTGCTCGGATCGTGCATGACGGGAAGCCACTTCTCGAAGTCGACGTACGACTCGGGGATGTCCGGCAGGGACTTGCGCTTCGCGACGGCACGCTCGCTCGCCCACAGGAGCGCGAGCCCCGGCGCCACGCCGAAGGCCTTCTGGGAGCAGGACAGGAGGATGTCGATTCCCATCGGGTCGACGTACTGCTCGACGCCGCCCGTAGCGGCCACGCCGTCGACGATGTAGAGGACTTCGGGGTGCTTCTTCTTGAGCATCTCGCCGATCGCCGCGACCGGGGCCGCCACGCCGGTGGACGTTTCGACGTGCGTCACGGTGACGACGTCGTATTTCTTCGCGGAGAGCTTCGAGTCGAGAAGTTCCGGGGTCACGGTCGAACCCCATTCGACGGACAGGACATCCGTCTCGAGTCCCTTGCGCTTGCACATATCGATGAACCGGTCGCCGAAGTACCCGTTGGAACAGATCAGGATTTTGTCGCCGCGTTTCGTGACGTTCGCGACGGCCATTTCCATGCCCATCGTGCCCGATCCCGCAACCACAAAGGCCTCGCCCGAGCACTTCCACATCGCCTTCATGTCCGTCAGGACATCACGAAAATCCGCGACGAACGCCGCGTCTCCGAAGGCCACCGTTTCCCGCGCCATCTGGTCCTGGATGGACCGCACCACCGGGGTCGGTCCCGGTATCATGACGAGCTTGTTCGTTGCCAGCATAGTATTCTGCCCCCTTCTTTATTGCTGCGCCCGTATGGGCACAGGTATCGGCGTTTGTTGAAACGCACGCAACGCGTCGGAGATCGCACGGGCCGTTGTTCGCACCATCTCGCCGCGTTCCGGAACCATGGACGACGGGAAGCGGTAGACCGGCGCCGATATGCTTACCGCGCCGACGGGCCTTCCGAGTTCGTCCGTGACGGCCGCGCCGACGCAGCGCAACCCGGCCTCGTTCTGTTCGTCGTCCACGGCGTAGCCGCGTTTCCGTATTTCGCGGATTTCGGAGAACAGCTCGGCCGGAATCGCTTCGCTCAGCCCCTTCCGGTCGTCCGGAGAAAGCGTTGCGAGGATCGCCTTCCCCGCCGACAGGTTCGTGAGGGAGCCCCGGACGCCGACGCGCGAATGCATCCGCACCTGATACGGGCTCTCCAGCTTGTCGAGGTAGAACAGCTCTCCGCTCTCGAACACGAACAGATGCACCGTCTCCTTCGTGTCGTTGCGAAGGCCGAGAAGAAACGGATGGGCGACTTCGGAGATCACCGTCCGCACCCTGTAGGCGTCCGCGAAGAGGAGCATCGTGGGTCCGACCGCGTATTCGCGCCCCCGGGTGATGACGGCGCGGATGTTCTCCAGGCTGGAGAGGATCCTGTAGACCGTCGCCTTCGGAAGATCGGTCGCACCGGCTATTTCCGTGACGCCGACGGGGCGTTTTTCGTCGGCCATGTACATGAGAATCGCAAACGCCCGGTCAAGAACCCGTATCGAGGAATTCTGATCTTCCATGTTTTTCACCTGTCGGATTTTTTATTCATACCGCGAATATGTCCGTATGCTACCCCACTGAAACCCGCCGTGTCAAGAGCGAAATTTCGAGACAAAAAAACCCGCCTGCGAACGCGCGCAGGCGGGCGACGAAGCGTCTCGTTCCTCCGGAAGCGGTCAATCCGGGACTTTTCCGAGGAATCGCAGCATGCCGTCGAGGATCGTCATCGGGTGCGGCGGACAGCCCGGGATGAAGAGATCGACCGGAACGACCGCCCCGCGTCCGGCGAGGCACTCGGGCCGGGACGCGTACGCGCCGCCCGATATCGCGCAGGTTCCGACGGCGATGACGAACTTCGGGTCGGGGATGGCGTCGTATGTTTCCCGGACGGCGTACTCCATGTTATCCGGCACGGGTCCGATCAGCAGCATGCCGTCGGCGTGCCGGGGCGACGCGGCGTACGACACGCCGAAGCGTCCCAGATCCCACGCGAGCGTGTTCAGGACGTTCGTGTCCGCCTCGCACGCGCCGCAGCCGCCCGCGCTGACGACGCGGAGCGAAAACACGCGGCCGTACAGCCCGGATGCGTCCGGGTTCAGCGCGGCGGGCGCGGCGTTCGGCTCGCCGTTCGCGCCGCCCACGACAAGCCCCTCCCGCGAGGACGAGGCGAGGCGATAGTCTTTTCCGAAGGCGATGGCGCCGGTCGGGCAGGCATGTTCGCATTCTCGGCAGAAGACGCAGCGTCCGAGGTCGAAGCGCAGCCGTCCGTCCGCGCGAAGGATCGCGCCCGTCGGGCAGGCGTCGACGCAGGGACCGGCGCACCCCGCGCAACGGGACCGGTCGAGCCGCGGAAGGCCGGCGAAGCGCTCCGGCATGGCGGGAGCGGGGCCGGCCGGATAGGCCATCGTCTGGTGCCCCTGGATGAATCTCGTTCGGAAGATGTTATAGATCATGTCCCGTTGCCTCCGTCATCCGGACTACAGGTCGAACCCGCAGTACGAGAGGTTGAAACTCTTGTTGCACAGCGGGAAGTCCGAGATGCCCCGGTTGCGCATGGCCATCGCGAGCCCGAACCAGTTGTGGAAGCTCGGGTCGACGATCTTGTACCGCGACAACGCGCCCGAGCCGTCCGTCATGGCGATGTGGACGATCTCGCCGCGCCAGCCTTCGGTCATCGAGACGACCATCGCATCGGGTTCGGTCGAAGCTTCCGGTTCGGCGAAAAGCGGCGTGTCCGGCAGATCGAGAAGGTGCTTTCCGACGTAGTCGAGCGACTGAACGACCTCGCGGCTCCGGACGCGGGCCCTCGCGAGAACGTCGCCCGTTTCCTCCGTTTGGATCGGAATCGGCGCGTCGTCGTACCCCGCGTACGGGAACGTCGACCGCACGTCGCGGGCGACGCCGCACGCGCGTGACGCGGGCCCGACGAGTCCGACGGCGACGGCGTCCTCGCGCGTGAGAACCCCGGTTCCCTCGAAACGCGCCATGACCGTCGGCGTCTCCCAGAGAAGGTTCACGGCGTCGATGGCGTCCCTGCGGACGGTCCGGAGCTGTCCGAGAAGATGCGCTACGATCGGTTTATCGATATCCCGCGTCACGCCGCCCGGCCGCAGGAGCCCGCGCGAGAAGCGGTTGCCGCAGAGGGCGGCCGTCATGTTCAGCACGACGCCCCGGATGCGGCCGCAAAACGAGCTCGTCGGCAGGAACCCGACGTCTCCCGCCAGCGCCCCGAGATCGCCGATATGGCAGGCCGCGCGCTCGAGTTCCTGGGCGATGTTCCGGATCATCCGCGCGCGCCCGGGGACGCGGGTGCGGGAGAGCGCTTCCATTGAGCCGCAGTAGGCCGTCGCGTGTCCCGCAGTGGAGTCGCCGGAGACGGACTCCGCCATGAGGCGCCGCATGACCGGCGTCGCTCCGGGAAACGCCGTTTCCACGCCCCGGTGCTGATATCCCAGCGAGATTTCCAGATGCAGCACGATCTCGCCGTGACACTGGAACCGGAAGTGCCCCGGTTCGATCACGCCCGCGTGCACGGGACCGACCGCAACCTCGTGAACCTCCTGCCCATCGACGCGGTAGAAGTCCATCCCGCCGACGGAACGATGCGGCAGCGCGCTGTTCCGCGGGAAGCGGACCGGTTTGAGCCACGGGTGTCCCTCGGGAAGCGGCCCCCCGTTCTCGGCGATCTCGCGCTCGAAGAGGTGCGCCTGGAGGCAGTCCGGCGTCAGCGAGGGGTACCGGTCTCCTTCGGCGACGCCGATCGTCGCGCCGAGCGAACGGTTCCCGTCGTCCGCGAGGACGGCGCAGAGCTTCGCATGTCCGTCTTCCGGAATGTGGAACAGCGCGACGAGGCGTTGCCCCGCCGCGACCTGACGGATGACGAGATCCCGAAAGTCCGTGATCGGACAGACGGGAACTTCGGAGAGCGGAAAGGCGTGTGCGTTCCGTATCGCAAGCCAGGATGTCGTCATATCAGAGCCCTCCCATGACCGCGGCCGCCTGCGTGACAAGACGCGTCAGCGGCTCGGGCAGCCACACGCCGAGCAGAAGGACGACGCAGAGCAGCGCGAGCGGCGGAACGTCCGCGACGCTCAGGAAACGAACCGGCGCGCCGGACGGATGCGACTCGGGCGGACGGCCGAACGCCATCGGGATGACGATCCTCCACATCCCGACGAAGACGATCCCGAGCGTCAACAGAAAGATCGCCAGGGACCACCAGCGGCCATTGGCGCCCAGAACGGTCATGACGGAAAACTCGCTGACGAAGGTCCCGAACGGCGGAACGCCGCAAATCGCGAGAAACCCCGCAATCCAGAGCAACCCCGTCATCGGGGCGACGCGAATCACGCCGGTGACGGTTCTCGTGGACTTCGTGTGATACGCGCCGAGGATGGTCCCCGCGACGAGGAACAGCGCCCCCTTCGTCAGGGAGTGGTTCAGCGCGTGCAGCAGCCCTCCGAACGACGCGCCCGCTCCGGCGGCGATCGCGAGGATTCCCATGTGCTCGATGCTCGAATAGGCGAGAAGGCGCTTGAAGTCCGCCTGCTGGAGGATGAACCAGCCCGCGAGGAACATCGACCCCAGGCCGAACGCGATGAGCAGGCCGTTGCTGTAGTCCCCTATTCCGGCGCGGACCAGGATGGCGTTCGTCCGCAGGATGCCGAGGAACGCGCAGTTGAGCAGCGCGCCCGAAAGCAGCGCCGACACGGGCGACGGGGCTTCGCTGTGCGCGTCCGGCAGCCAGGTGTGCATCGGCGCGAGTCCCATCTTCGTCCCGTACCCCACGAGGATGAACGCGAAGGCGACCTTCAGCCACACGGGATGGAGCGACGCCGCGTGCGCCGCGAGCCCCCGGAAGGTCAGGGGCAGGCCGTAGGTCGCCGGATGGAACGCAATCGAAACGGCGAGCGCCGTATTGCCGACCAGCGCGATCGCGATGCCCACCGAGCAGATCAGAAGGTACTTCCACGCGGCCTCGAGGGAACGCGACGAGCGCTGATAGCTGATCATCGGCGCGCTCGCAAGCGTCGTGGCCTCGATGGCCATCCAGAACACGCCCGTGTGAAGGCTCAGGATCGCAAGCGTCGTCGTGCCGAGAAAGAAGAGCATGGAGCACGTGAAGACGGCCTCGCGCGACAAACGGCCCCGTCGCTCCTCGGGAAGCTCGTGTCCGCGCAGATACGTGACCGTCGCGAACGAGGACGCCGCGAAAAGCGCGCTCGTGACGAGCAGGAACAGCAGCGAAAGCGCGTCCAGCCCGAGCCACCGTCCCGCGGTCGGTTCGAGGCCGGCCGTCCAGAGCGCGAGCGAACAGGCAAGATGAAAAAACGAGACGGCCGTAATCAGCCGCCGCCGCACGCGGTCCGATGCGATTCCCAGGCTCGCGAGCCCGGCCAGAAACGGCGTGAAAAGCAGGATCCGGAGCATCATGCGATCAATCCCTCAATTCGGAAAGCCGGTCGATATCGATATGTTTGAACTCCTGCCGGATATGCAGGATGATGACGCCCATGATGAAGACGCCGACGAAGACGTCCAGCAAAACGCCCGTCTCGACGATCAGCGGCCCGTGGACCGCGAGCGCCGGGGCGAGGACATAGACGCCGTTCTCCATTGCGAGGTAGCCGATGGCCTGGGAGATCGCCTTGCGACGCGCCACGATCAGGAAGAGCCCCGTGATCATGGAGATCAGGGCCGCGGCGACCACGAGCGGGTCGGCGGCGCCGTCCGGCATCGGAAGCTGCGCGGCGGCCCAGATGGAGAACCCCGTGACGATCAGTCCGATGAACAGCGACACGCGATACCCGACGAGAGGCTCCACCTCGCGGCGGATTCCGGCGGACCGGAGCGCGCGCGTCATCATCACGGGCAAAACCGCGCACTTGACGAGTCCCGTGACGGACAGGAACGTCCACCCCTCCCACGACAGGGCCCCCTCGCGTGAAACCACCGCGAGGCACACGAGAAGGAACGCCTGCAGGGCGACCCCGCGGATCAGGCTGTCCAGGCGGGACGTCGCGAACATCCGCAGATTGACGAGAAACAGCAGCGCAATGACGAGCTGATCGGTCATCGTTTCACCTCACCACCCACATGATCCAGAGGGTCGACATCACGAACGCGATTCCCAGCAGCAGGGGCACGCGCCCCATTTTCAGCCGGGCCATCAGGGACTCGACGAGCCCCACGCAGATCTGGAGAACCGCCATGCAGGCGAGCGAAACCCCCGCGTCCAGCCAGAAGGATCCGGTCGAAACCGGGAAGACGATTCCCGTGATCAGCAGGCCGAGCACCCAGAGCTTGAGCGCCCCGGCGTATTCGATGAACGCAAGGTCGACGCCGCAGTGATCGAGGACCATGACCTCGTGGATCATCGTGAGTTCGAGGTGCGTCGTCGGGTCGTCCACCGGGATTCGCGCGTTCTCCGTCAGGTAGACGATCACGAACGCGGCCAGGATGAAGATCATCGCCGGAAGGTGCGAGCCCAGAAACGCCGAGTTCCCGAGGCGTCCGTAGATTCCGCTGATCGATACGCTCCCCGTGATCGCGCCGAGCCCGGCCACGCCGAGCAACAGCGCCGGCTCGCTCAGCGCCGAGAAAAACGCCTCGCGGTTCGCGCCCATCCCCTCGAAGCTCGACCCCGTGTCGAGCGCGGCCAGAATCGTGAAGAAGCGCCCGAGGGCGAGAAGATACGCCATCAGCAGAACGTCGCCTTCGAAGTGCAGCAACGCGGGGTTCCCCCCGAACGGGACCAGGCAGAGCGCGCCGAACATCGTCGCCAGCGTGACGACCGGCCCGGCCCGGAACATCCATGTCGTCGTCGTGCTGTACACCGCGCCCTTGCGAAGCAACCGCGCGAGGCTCCAGTAGGGCTGGAGCAGCGGAGGCCCCTGCCGTCCGGCCATGCGCGCCTTCGTCCGGTTGATGAGCGTCCGCAGGAACGGCGCGAGAATCAGCGCGAGGGTCACGCCGAAAAGCGCGGCGAAGAAATCGGCGATCATAGCAGGCTCCAGACGAGCACCGCAACCAGCGCGAGGACGACGTAAAAGACATAGACGTGCGTCCCTCCCTGCTGGATCCGGCGCATCCGCACCGCGACGCGCGCGAACGCGGCGAAGAGCGGCGTGTAGAACCGGTGCATGAAGAGTCCCGGCGTGTGCGTCATGAAGCTGGACCGTCCGGGCAGATACCCTGCCGGCCAGTCTCCGCCCAGTTCGGAGCGGAGCAGGGATCGGAAGGCCGCGATAATCGGCTGCGCGAACGACGACCCGGTGTACTGCATTCGCGGCGTTCCGTGCGGATAGCCGCACCCCCAGGTCGGTCCCGTGCGGACGACGCGCCCCGCCAGAAGACGGTCCCGGAGCCGCCACAGCCCGTAGACCGCCGCGGCCAGAACGAGCGCGGCCAGGGTGACGTTGAGGTAGACCGCGGAGGCCTCGCGCAGCGGCGCCATGTCGGGCGCAGCCATCGCGAGCGGATGGATCCGGGCGGCAACGGAAGCGACAAGAAGCATCAGCAGGCTTCCGCCGAGACCGAATACGGCGCAGAGCGCGGCGAGCACCGTCACGGGAACGGACATATCCCGACCGGGATCGGTCGCGGACGAACCGCATCCGGAACGCGGCTCCCCGAGGAACACCGCGCCGTAGACCTTCGTGAAGCACATCGCCGCGAGCCCGCCGATCAGGGCGAGCGTCGAAATGACGACGAATCCGCCGACGCGCGGGTTCACCGACGGAAGCCCCTGCGGCAGCACGCTCCAGTACGAAGCGAGATAGATCAGGAACTCGCCGACGAAGCCGTTCAGCGGCGGAAGTCCGCACACGGCCGCGCACGCGAGCAGAAAGAGCGCCGCGGTCCGGGGCATGCGCTTCTGCACGCCGCCGAGCAGGTCGATCTCCCGTGTGCCGACGGCCTGAATGACCGCCCCGGCGCCGAGGAAGAGGCAGGACTTGAACACCGCGTGGTTCAGAACGTGAAGCAGCGCGCCCGCCATCGCGAACAGCGCCACCGGACCGACGGAGTGAACGCCGAAGACGCTCATTCCGAGTCCGAGACAGATGATTCCGATATTCTCCACGCTGCTGTAGGCCAGAAGCCGTTTCAGGTCGTGCTGCACAAGCGCGTAGATCACGCCGCCGAGGCCGGACGCGATGCCGATGCCGATCAGCACCCATCCCCACCAGGCGGGCCAGTCGTTTGCGAGAACCATCACGCGAAGCAGGCCGTAGATTCCGGTCTTGATCATGACGCCGCTCATCAGGCCCGACACGTGCGACGGGGCCGCAGGGTGCGCCTCGGGAAGCCAGACGTGAAGTCCGAAAAAGCCCGCCTTCGCCCCGAAGCCGACCACCGCCAGCACGAAGACGACATCCGCGACGCCGCCGAGCCCGTCGAAATCGCCGAAGTCGAACGAGCCGCACCGGCTTCCGAGCAGGACGAACATCGCGAACAAAAAGGCCGTCCCGAGGTGCGTCGCGACCAGGTAGATCCACCCCGCCCGCTGGACCTCGTGTTCTTCATGCTCGAACACGACGAGGAAGAAGGCCGACATCGACATGATCTCCCAGGCCAGCAGGAAGAGCAGTCCGTCCGACGCGAGCAGCACGAAGAGCATCCCCCCCGTGAGCAGCTGGAGGAAAAAGCCGCACGCGTCGGTCTCGCGGGGACGGTCGTGGCGCCGCAGATACCCCGTACCGTAAAAAGAGACGATCGGAGAGACGAGAATGACGGGAAGGGCGAACCATGCGGAGAGTAGATCCAGATGCAGATGGAACGAACCGACCGGCAGACTCCAGGCGGCCCGCAGGTCGACGGGCGTTCCGCCCGCGAGGACGTACAGGACCGGAATGAGCGCGCACAGCGACGCCGCGGCGCTCCCGAACGGAACGATTCTCGTCCCCCACGCGGGATGTCGCCCCATTGCGAGCGACGCCAGCCCCGAAAGAAGATACATGAGAAGAGACAACAGGAGAAAGAATGCCACCGTACACCCTCGCCTTCCGGGAAGTCCGAATCGAAATCCCGCCCGAGCCGCCGTAAATCCGACACACGCGTACGGGCGCACGATTTGAGATTCTATGCCTTTATCGGCGCTTTGTCACGAACCATTGTCATTATCGCGCAAAGGAACAAAAATGTCAGCGCGCCGCCGAAAAATCCGTTCGCCGGAGACGTCCGTCCGGCGGCGCTACGACGCCGCGATAATCTCCAGAACGCACCGCAGCAGCACGTTCGCGCCGTTGACCAGGTCTTCCGGTTCGGTGCGCTCTTCGGGGCAATGACTCCTGCCGCCGATCGACGGAACGAAAATCATCGCCGTCGGACAGACCCGGTGCATGAACTGCGCGTCGTGCCCCGCGCCGCTCGGCATGAAGAGCGTCGAAAGATCCAGCCCCCGGGCCGCGCGCTCGACGACCTGCGTCATGAACGGAAGGAAACGGACCGGCAGCGCGTCCACCTTCTGCTCCAGTTCGAACGGAACGCAATGCTTTTCGGCGATGCGCCGGACCAGATCCTCGACCCGCCGCTTGCCCCGCTCGAACAGGTCGTCGTCGTACTGGCGGAAGTCGATCGTGAAGAACGCCTCCGAAGGAATGACGTTCACCACGTCGGGAACGACACGGATCCGCCCCATCGTCGCGACCGTCCCGCTCCCGAGTTCCAGCGCGAGGGCGCGCAGTTCGCAGCAGAGATCCGAGGCGGCGAGCAGCGCGTCTTTGCGATACTCCAGCGGCGTCGTGCCCGCGTGATTCGCTTCGCCGCCGAAACGTCCGTACCACCAGGAGATCCCCTGGATTCCCCGGACGATGCCGATCTGAATCTTTTCCCTGTCGAGAACGGGCCCCTGCTCGACGTGCAGTTCGAGATACGCGGACGCCTCGATCCTGCCCTTCCCCGAATAGCCGATCCGGTCGAGTTCCTCGCGCACGGAGATCCCGTCGTCATCCATCGCGCGATACGCGCGGTCGATATCGAGAAGCCCGGACACGTACAGGCTGCCCATCATGTCCGGCTGGAACCGGGCGCCTTCCTCGTTCGTAAAGGCCGCAACAGCGACCGGCTGCTGCGTCTCCACGCCGTGATCGTTCAGCGTCCGGATCACTTCGAGTCCCGCAAGAACGCCGAACGCCCCGTCGTACGCTCCCGCGTCGCACACCGTATCGAGGTGCGACCCCATGACGATCGGTTTGGCGTTCGGATCCCTGCCGGGCCGGACGCCGCAGATATTGCCGATCGGGTCGATAACGACGTCGAGGCGTTCCTCCCGAAGCCATTTCACGAAGAGATCCCTGCCCGCGCGGTCCTCGTCGCTCAGCGTAAGCCGGGTCCGGCCCGGACGCCCGGGACGAACGCCGCTCGCCCCCATCTCGTCGAGGGACCGGAGCAGCCGTTCCGGGGTGATCCGCATTTT
>CALMZW010000025.1 GCA_937870605.1 uncultured Synergistaceae bacterium | reverse complement strand
GCTTCGGGTCCGCTCCCTTGGCCAGCGTGTGTCCGTGACCCCGGTGCGTGCTCTGGATGTAGTCGGTCTTCCGGAGATGTCCCATCACGCCCGTCGCGGTCGCCTCTTCACCGATGTACAGATGCACGAAGCCCGGTATTTCCCCCGCAAAGAAGTTCTCTTCGACCTTCAGCTCGAAGTTCCGGATCAACACCATCGTCTCGTAGAACCACCGGAGCTTCTCCGCCCCGTATTCCGCAGGCGTTCTTTCCGGCTCTCTTCGTTCCGCTTTCGCACACATAGAGTTGCCCCCTCCATTTCTGTCGCACCGAACGATGCGATTTCAATATTCGCACTGAAAACTGAAAAAAATCAGAAACGCCGCGACAGGCCGTCATCCGCGTGTTCCTGCCAGAAAAGGACATTCCTCTTTCCCGTCAGGAGATGCTGATGCATGGCTGCGGCGGTTCTTTCAGGATCGCCGAGGCGCAGGCCTTCGACAATGGCGCAATGTTCCTGAAAGGAGCGTTCCACCGACCCCTTGCACCGCAGAACATTCATTCCGACCGAAAAGAATCGTTCCCGAATGCGCCGCGCGACGTTATTGATAAGAGAATTCGAATATCTATCGAGAAATAGATCATGAAAGGCCTTGTCATGAACAAGGTACTCCGGAACATCCGAACGGATCACGGCGGCCTTCTGGAGTTCCAGGTTGTCATCCACCTGTTTCAGCCATTCGGCTTGGACATTGCCCGCAATTTCCCGCACGACGAATTCTTCGAGGGCCATGCGCAGGGCGAAGGTTTCATTGACTTCACGAACCGAAACATCGGGAATAACGATCCCCCTGTTCGGCAGGATTTCGACAAACCCCTCCGCCTGCAGTTGAAGGAGCGCTTCTCGAATCGGAGTTCTGCTCATGTTCAGTTCGGATGAAAGGGCATTCTCCGAAAAACGGGATACATCAACGTCCGCGCTCTGAAGGAGGCGCTCCTTGATCCAATTGTAGGCGACTTCTTTTTTTCTCTTGAGCATGAGAACGTTCACCCTCCCGAAGGTTGTATACAAGAGATATACAACCCTCACGAAAACAAGAGTACAAACACCGTGTCTTTTTGTCAATGGCGAATCTGAATCAAAGGTGAAAAAAACGACGGGAGAGAAACTACAAGTCAGCCTTGAGGGGATGCGTTTCCGGTGCTCGTATTTCGTTCCTTCCTTCGCAACTCATTGAGGGACTTCCCGATCTCCATGGATTTCGTTTCCAGAGCACGAAACGTCTCGATTTCTTTCTCGTAGGATGACCGAGGATAGTCCTCTCCGTTGCTTTTCGCCGCCAGGCGTTCGCAGACGTCCGAAAGGGCGAGGATCGACTCCGACAGCGAGGTGCAATACGCGCGCAGCGAGATCAGGAAACGGCCGTCCTCATCGTCGCCTTCCGGTTTCATCCCCTTGATGCGCGTGCGGATCTCATGCAGCTGTTCCGCCAGAGCGCGCAGTTCGTCTCGCTTTTCACCGTACGGCACCGGGCGATAGACACCCGGAATCCGTATGATCTTTCTCCATGTCGGCCGGAACAAGTCGTCCTGTATCGCCATGTGCGATCTGAGAATGTTATGGACAGCTCTCGCGCATTCGTCAGTTTCTTGTTTCATCGGCATTCTCCAGTCCTTTCCGTACGGGTATGTCGCCGCTTGTCATCTCCTGCAGCAGGGAGAGGAAACGATCCGTCGCGGCAGTCGTGTCTCCGTTTCGTTCCCGGATCTGCTGTAACTCCTTCCAGGCCGATTCCAGTCTGTTCAGCCCCGTTTCGACAACACCCCTGTCCCGGGACGGAAGCGTTTCAAGAGAGGCCCGAACGGTATCGATGAGTTCTCTTCCGTATGTCAGAAGCAGGACTGCGTCATCGGACTCCGCAAGGACATCGTGCCTTGCCGGGGATCGAAACAACAGGAACGCCGCGAGAAGCAGAAAAAGAACCCCCGTTATGAGGACGATCCTCCGGGAGATCTTCATTCTTCAAAACGCCTGCGGTCCGACGTTGGGGTAAGCGTATGGCCTTCGCTTCCGAGGGAATCGCCGGAAGCGAAGGCCCATTGCGTTCTCACGATCCGGCTCGCCGGACGATTGCGCCCCACCCGGGCTCCGCCAGGATTTTCCCGCCGGCGAAGACCGTACGTCCGCGGACGATCGTCCGTTCCGGCTTCCCGTACACGTTCCACCCTTCGAAGACCAGCGCGCTGTCGCGGCAACGGGTGAACATCTCGTCTTTCGATATTGCGCCTTGCCGCATCGGGTCGATAAGGACGAGGTCGGCATCCGAACCGGGGGCTATGACGCCTTTTTTCGGATAGAGGCCGAAGGCCTTCGCCGGGTTTGTGCAGATCAGCTCGATCATCCGGCGCAGGGAGAGTTTTTTCTCGCGCACGGCCGTGTACATGAGCGGCAGACGGGTTCCCAGCCCCGGAAACCCCGCGGGCGGAACGAAGATGTTTCCGTCCCCCTTCATTTTCTCTTCTTTCGTGTACGGCGCGTGGTCGCTCCCGATAATATCGATGCTGCCGTCGACGACGTACGTCCACATCGCGCTCCGTTCCTCTTCGCTCCGAACTGGAGGGTTGCACTTCGCGAACGCCCCGAAACGGTCGAGCGCGTCCACGTTGAGGAAAAGGTACGACGGGCAGGTCTCGGCGATGACCCGGACGCCCCGCGCGCGGGCCTCATTCACGAGTTCGACCGCGCGGGGCGTGGAGATATGACAGATTTCCACAGTCGCTCCGGTTTCCTCCGCGAAGAGGAGGACCTTCGCGGTCGTCTCGATCTCGCAGATCGGGGGACGGGAACGCTCGTGATCCTTCGGCGACGTCCGGCCCGCTGCGGTCATGTTCCGGATATTGCGCTGGATCATCGCGTTGTTTTCCGCGTGGAACGCGCCGATGACTCCGGATTCGGCGATTCTTTTCATGACTTCGTACAGATCCGGCGTGTCCGGAGCCGTCAGTCCGATGAACTCCGCCTCGCGTCCCTTCGGCGCCTCGTGAAGGAACGTCTTGAAGGCCACTATGCCGGACTGTGCGCACGGGACGATCGAGTCGATCTGATCCATCCCGGCCGCTCCGAAAAATGCGACATCCACAACGGCTTCCGATGCGGCCAGACGCATGCGGGATTCGACGATTTCCTTTGAATACGGGGGCGGAGAGGAGATAGGCATCTCCATGATCGTCGTGACGCCTCCGGCTGCGGCGTCGCATGTCCCGGAATGAAAAGTCTCCCGTTCGTCGTGTCCCGGAGCCCTGATATGCACGTGAGGATCGACCGTGCCGGGCAAGACCATCTTTCCTTCGGCGTCGACGACGTCACGCCCGTCAAGATCTCCGAGCGATATGGCCGCAATGACGCCGTCCCGAATTCCCAGATCGCACTGTACGGGAGTCTCTTCGCCAAGACAGACGGCTCCGCGTCGAATTACGAGATCGAACATTCGCATCCTCCTTCTTCAAGCCGGGGGAAGGGCGTTCCGGCCGTATTCGCGTCAAGCATACCAAATGTTCAGACGCGGGAACACCCCTCATCGGCTGATCAGCATTCTAACGGGGCGCAGATTCTCCCAGCAGGAGTTGAAGCAACGCCATACGAACGGCGACTCCGCACGCGACCTGTTCGAGAATGAGCGACCGTTCCGAGTCCGCGACGTCGCCGGAAAGCTCCACGCCCCTGTTGATCGGGCCCGGGTGCATCACGAGCGCGTTCGCTCCGGCCCGGGCCAACCGTTCGCGGGTGATTCCCCACAACCGGTGATACTCCTCGAAGGAGGGGATTTCCGCTTCGCACATGCGTTCTTTCTGCACCCGCAGCAGGGAGAGGACGTCCATCCCGGGGAGTGTTTCGTCAAGATCGTGGAATACGCCTTCGACCTTCCAATCGTCCTTGAACGAGTCGGGCAGAAACGCTGACGGTCCGGCGAGAAACACGCGCGCGCCGAGCTTTCGGAGCACGCACGCCTGTGACGAGGCGCCGCGGCTGTGCAGGATATCGCCGATGATCGCAACCCTGAGCCCTTC
>CALMZW010000024.1 GCA_937870605.1 uncultured Synergistaceae bacterium | reverse complement strand
GGACTCCGGGGGCGCGGCGGCGGCGGCTTCCCGACCGGCCTGAAGTGGAGCTTTGCGGCCAAATCGCCGGGGCCGAAGAAGTACGTCATCTGCAACGCGGACGAAGGCGACCCGGGCGCGTTCATGGATCGCTCGCTCATCGAAGGGGATCCGCATGCGATCATCGAAGGCATGATGATCGGCGCCTACGCGATCGGCGCGGACGAGGGGTACATCTACTGCCGCGCCGAGTATCCGCTGGCGATCGAACGGCTGAAGACCGCCATCGCCCAGGCCGAGGACTTCGGCCTGATGGGCGCCGACATTCTCGGAACGGGATTCAACTTCACGCTGCACATCAAGGAAGGCGCCGGAGCGTTCGTCTGCGGCGAGGAAACCGCGCTCATGGGCTCGATCGAGGGCCGGCGCGGCATGCCGATGCCCCGGCCGCCGTTCCCGGCGGTTCACGGACTCTGGGGCAAGCCGACGAACATCAACAACGTCGAGACGTGGGCGAACGTAGCGCAGATCATCGTCAACGGCGGCGCGTGGTACGCGTCGATGGGGACGGAGAAGTCCAAGGGGACGAAGGTCTTCGCGCTGACGGGAAAGGTCAAGCACACGGGGCTCGTCGAAGTGCCGATGGGGATCACGCTGCGGGAAATCATCTTCGACATCGGCGGCGGCATCCTGAACGACAAGAAGTTCAAGGCCGTCCAGATCGGGGGACCGTCGGGCGGATGCCTGACGGAAGCGCACCTGGATCTTCCCGTGAGCTACGAATCCCTGACCGGAGCGGGCGCGATCATGGGATCCGGCGGCATGGTCGTCATGGACGAGGACAACTGCATGGTGGACGTCGCCAAGTTCTTCTTGGAGTTCACGCAGCGCGAGTCCTGCGGGAAATGCGTCCCCTGCCGCGAGGGAACGAAGCACATGCTGCTCCTGCTCGAAAAGATCACGTCCGGGCGCGGAACCATGGAGGACCTGACGACGCTCGAACAGCTCGCGGACATGGTCAAGGAGATGTCGCTCTGCGGACTCGGGCAGACGGCTCCGAACCCGGTGCTCACGACCCTTCGCTACTTCCGGGACGAGTACGAGGCGCATATCCGGGACAAGCGCTGCCCCTCGCACGCATGTACGGCCCTTCTGCGCTACGAGATCGACCCGGACAAGTGCAAGCGCTGCGGCCTGTGCGCCAAGAACTGCCCCGTGAACTGCATCTCCGGATCCCGGCAGGAACCCTACCGGATCGACCAGGAGAAGTGCATCCGGTGCGGTACGTGCTTCCAGAAGTGCCCCTTCGGCGCTATCCGGAAGAGCTGACGCGGCCAGATGGAGGAATCGACGGATGAGTGACATAACCCTGAACATAGACGGTATCGCGTGTAAGGGGCAACAGGGCGACACGATCCTGGAGGTCGCCCGGCGGAACGACGTGTACATTCCGACAATGTGTTTCCTCGAGGGACTGTCTCCGATGGGGTCGTGCCGGATGTGCGTCGTCGAGGTCGAGGGCAACCCGAAGCTCATGACGGCCTGCACGACTCCCGCCGCGGACGGAATGAACGTTCACACCAAGACCGATAAGCTCAAGGCGTACCGCAAGCAGATCCTCGAACTGCTCTTCGCGGGCAGGAATCACTTCTGCATGTTCTGCTCCCAGAGCGGAGACTGCGAATTGCAGCGTCTGGCCATCGAACACGGCATGGATGCGGTCCGATATCCGTTCCTGTACGCGGATTTCCAGAACGACACGAGCGACAGCTCGATTCAGGTGGACCACAACCGCTGCGTCCTGTGCCTGCGCTGCATTCGCGTGTGTTCCGAGAAGGTCGGGGCGCACACGCTGGACCTGGACAAACGCGGCTGGTCGTCCCGCGTGATCGCGGATATCGGAAAGAAGCTCGGGGAGAGCGACACCTGCGTCGACTGCGGCGCATGCGCCCAGGTCTGCCCGACGGGAACCATCACGCTCCGCGAGTTCGCCTACCGCGGCCGCCGGAACGACTGCGACGACCAGGTGGAGAGCATCTGTCCGCTGTGCGCGATGGGCTGCCGGATCCGTGCGTTCGTCCGGACCGGGAGCGTTGCGCGCGTGGAGGGCGCCTGCGTGGAATGCCCCGACGGAGGCCAGCTTTGCCACAAGGGGCGCTGGGGGTTGACGGAGTCCACCGAACGCGATCGCGTGAAGACGCCGATGATCCGTCAGGGCTCCACGTTCCGGCAGGCGACGTGGGACGAGGCGCTCTCCCTGGCGGCGGACAAGCTCCGCGCCGCGGCGCCGACGGGCCGCGCCGGAGCCATCGTATCGGAACTCTGCACCGATGAGGAACTTTCCATATTCGCAGATTTCTTCAAGGGAAGCCTGCACCTCGACAAAACGGACTGTTTCGACGGCGACGCGCTCCGGGGCTTCGTGGCCGGATTCGCCCCGTTCACGAAACAGGGCGTGCGTCCCTTCACCGGAGCGCACGACATCCTGAACGCCGATGCGATCCTGCTGCTCGGCGCCAGACCGCAGGAAGAGGCGCCGGTCGCGTCGAGCTACGTTCGCGTGGCGACGATCCGGAACGGCGCGAAGCTCATGAGTATTTCCCCCTTCGCGAACCCCTACCCCTCGATTTCGGACGCGGACCTTCGCGTTTCGATGGAGGAAATGGGACCGGTCCTCGCGTCGCTTGTCGGGGCCGTCGGAACGGGAGAGCCGATCGAATGCGCGGGAATGGCCGTTCTCGATGCGATGGCGACCTGCCTGAGGAACGCGAAGAGACCGGTCATCGTCATCGGAAGCGCGGTGGCGAACCATCCGGAACTCGTAACGGCGGCGGTCAACGCAGCCATCGCCGCGAAGAGTTTCTTCGGCGACGGGCTCGGCGTCGTCCCGATGGTCACGACGGGGAACGGACTCGGAACCGTCAATACGGTGCTCGCCGAGACCGCGTGGGTCGGGGACGCGAATCTCGACTTCATGTACGTCTTCTCGACGGGAATGGTGCCGGACACGAAGAGCGTCCTGGAGGCGATGTCCCGCGCCCGCTTCGTCGTGGCGCAGACGCCGTACATGGTGCATCCGCTCGTCAACATGGCGGACATCCTCCTGCCCGCCCCGGCGTGGTACGAACGAAGCGGACACTATTGCACGCTTGAAGGGGAGCGGCGCCGGATGAACCTCATCGTTCCCCCGAAATCGGAGCTTCGCGGCCTGTCCGCAATTCTTCACGAGATGGCCGCAAAGGCGGGCGTACCGTTCGAAACGGGCAACTCGGCGGTCCCCTGTGAAAATGTATTCAAATCGACGCTGCCTCCGGAGCAGGCGCGAATCGTAGCGGTTTCCGCGCCCTCTGCGGCGGGCGCCAGGGAGGTGTAGCCCGTGGCCAAGCCCAAACTCGCATCCGTATGGCTCGAAGCCTGCGCCGGATGCCACATGTCGTTTCTCGATATCGACGAACGGATCGTGGACCTGATCGGGAAAGTGGACCTGACCTCGACGCCGATAACGGACATCAAGGAAATACCGGAAGTCGACGTCGGCGTCATCGAAGGCGGCCTCGGAAACGAGGAGGAGGCGCACATCGCCCGGGAACTGCGTTCCAAGTGCAAGATCCTCATCGCCTGGGGCGACTGCGCGGTCTTCGGCGGAATCAACTGCATGCGGAACTTCAAGAGCGTCGACGACGTCCTGAAGAAGGGGTACGTGGACACCATCTCCACGGTGAACCCCGAGGGCGTCATTCCCGGAGGGGATGTTCCGGCGCTGCTGAAGCACGCCATCCCCGTGGACAGGGAGGTCCGGGTGGATGTGTACGTTCCCGGATGCCCCCCCGATGCGGATACCATACTGTACGTCTTCCAGGAGATCCTTCAGGGCAGAATCCCGAAGGTTCCTTCCGACAAGATGCGCTACGACTAAAGAGGAGGAGCGCACCATGGCACAGGACAAAAACACCATCGTCATCAATCCGATCACCCGGATCGAGGGACACGGCAAGATCACCGTGCAGCTCGACGAACAGGGGCAGGTGAAAAGCTCCCGTTTCCACGTCACCCAGTTCCGGGGTTTCGAGGCCTTCTCCGAAGGACGGGACTTCCGTGAAATGCCCGTCATCACGCCGCGCATCTGCGGAATCTGCCCCGTGAGCCACCACCTCGCGTCCGCGAAGGCATGCGACGCGATCCTCGGCGTCACGATCCCGCCCACGGCGCACAAGCTGCGGGAACTCATGCACATGGCGCAGTTCGTACAATCGCACGCGCTGTCCTTCTTCCACCTCTCGAGCCCGGATCTTCTCTTCGGGTTCGACGCGGATCCGGCCGTACGGAATGTCGCGGGCCTGGCGAAGGACTTCCCCGAACTCGCGGTCATGGGCATCGGGATGCGGAAGTTCGGACAGGAGATCATCAAGATCCTGGGCGGCAAGAAGGTGCATCCGTGGCACAGCATTCCGGGAGGGGTCAACCGGAGCCTCCGCGTGGACGAACGCGACGCGCTTCTGAAGGATCTCCCCGGGATCAAGCAGAATCTCAAGAAAGCGCTCGACCTCATCAAGAAATACCTGGCCGACCACGATTCCGTGGCCCGGGGTTTCGCGACGGTCGAGACATCCTACATGGGGCTCGTCCGCGACGGCGCCCTGGAACTCTTCGACGGCGACATCCGGCTGCGGAGCCCCCGGGGCCGCGTGACCGACGAATTCGCGGACAGCGAGTACTACAAGCACATCGGAGAGCACGTGGAAGCATGGAGCTATCTCAAGTTCCCGTTCTACCTTCCGCTCGGCTATCCGCACGGCTCCTACCGGGTCGGCCCGCTCGCCAGGCTCAACGCCTGCGACGACATCAGCACGCCGGAGGCATCCGCGGAGCTGTACGCCTTCCGGAGAACGACGGCGGACGGCGTCGTGCATTCCACGATGTACTATCACTACGCGCGGCTCATCGAGATTCTCTACGGCCTCGAACGCATGGAGGAGCTTCTGAACGATCCGGACATCATCGGAAGCGACCTCCGCGTCACGAGCGCCGACCTGCAACCCGAGGGCGTCGGCGTGGTCGAGGCCCCTCGCGGAACGCTCATCCACCACTACCGCGTGAACGAGAAGGGCGCAATCACGGACGTCAACCTGATCGTGGCCACGGGACACAACAACTGGGCCATGAACAAGGGGGTCGACATGGTCGCCCGCGAATACATCAAGGGATTCGACGTGACCGAGGGCGTTCTCAACCGGATGGAGCACGTCATCCGGTGCTACGACCCCTGCCTCTCCTGCTCGACGCACGCGGTCGGGAAAATGCCCCTCGCGCTCGAGATTCAGGATGCGCAGGGCCGGACGATCCGGACGCTGAAGAAAGACTGACCGGGCCCGGAGATGCGATCGGGAGAGGGTCGGAGAATCTCCGGCCCTCTCTTTTGCTGAAGAAAGAGGTGGTGGGCGTGAAGGCTCTGGTCTGCGGATACGGCAACCCCTCGCGCCAGGACGACGGCGCCGGCCATGTCCTGGCGCCGCGCATCGCCGCGTGGCTCGAAGAAAAGGGCGCGGACGTGCAACTCGAACTGGCGCATCAGCTTCTCCCCGAACTCTCGGAAGACCTTTCGCTCGTGGACCTCGCGGTGTTCGCCGACGCGTCCGTTTCCTCGGGCGACGCGGAAGGAACGGAACACCGCGGCTTCGCGATCCGGGAGCTTGCTCCCGACCCCGTTCTCGAAGGCGCCAACCTGCACTCGATGGGGCCGGAGTGGCTTCTGGACCTCATGGAAACGCTCGGCATGCGTCGCCCGAGGGCGCTTCTCGTGACCGTCGCCGGAGCGTCCTTCGACTTTTCGGATGCGTTGACCCCCCTCTGCGCGTCGCGCGTCGAAACGGCTTTCGATGCCTTCCGCGCCTGCATGGAGGACGCCTTCGAAGCGCGCTAGCCGCCCGTGTTTTCTTCTCCCCGAACTGGTTTCATTGCGATGCCGTGAACTGGATGTAGCGTTGCGTCCAGTTGCGTTTTATGCTCCCCGTGACGATTCGGCGCCGGTCCGGCTTTTCCGGAGGCGCGCGACAAGGGGGAGTACGAATGATGCGTTTGTGGCGGAGTAATCCGATGAACGGCGTGACTCGCGCGGGGGGAGAAGGAGCGGCCGGCCGCCGGCTGGGGTGGGCGGATCTGGTCTCCGTGCCGATCTGTGCTCTCTGTCCGGATCGTGAAACATGCAGGGGGACGTGCCCGTGTCTCGACCCCGCGGCGGAGCTGGCCGGGCGCACGGCCTCTATCGGAGCGCGCCTGATTGAATGCGCCGGCGGCCCGTCTGTTGAGGGGGAACGTCCGTATGCTTGAGAATGTCGATCTTGCCGGATTGTATCTGGTCGCGTTGGGACGAGGGTTTGAAAACCGGCCGAGGAACGAGCGGATTCCAAAAAACGACATCCCCGAACTTGACAGCTCCCGCGGAGCGCTGTAGTATGCTGCTTATACCAAGCGCTTTTCATATAATATAGTACTATTCCGAAAAAAAGGAGGATTCGCTGCGATGTCAAATAGATCGAACCATAGCGTTTTTGCGTCCATGATGATGTGCATGCGGTGCGGATCCTCCCCTGGAGCGATCGGCGCGTAATCGCCGTGTGCGTCTCTCAGGGCCGGGGATCCCGAAACAACGGGATTCCCGGCTTTTTTTATGCATTTCTGCGTCGGGGGGGTGGTGTTCGGGTGGACGATGACATGTGCGGCATGCGAATGAGCCGCAGGAAGCGGATCTGCGCCGATGCGCATTCAGGGACGAAAGTTCCGCGATCCGTGGCCGCATGGCTCGCGGAGTTTTCGCGACA
Source organism: uncultured Synergistaceae bacterium (assembly GCA_937870605.1). GTDB lineage: Bacteria > Synergistota > Synergistia > Synergistales > Aminobacteriaceae > CALFXN01. Next base: position 17,575 of record CALMZW010000024.1, on the reverse strand, counting down.
GTGTTTTGAAGGAGGTCGGTTTTTCATGAAACGAACGATTTGTGTCGTGTTGTCTCTCTTCGTGCTCACTTCGGGTATTTTCGCCGCGGAAGGCGCAACGATCGTCATCGGTGTCTCCCCCTTTCCGCATAAAGAGATCGCGCGTGTTGCGAAGGCGGTCCTTGAAAAAGAAGGGTATTCGCTCGAAATCAAGGACTTCACCGACTATGTGACGCCGAATATCGCGCTGGAGGAAAAGAGCCTTGACGCGAACTTTTTCCAGCACGCGCCGTATCTCGAGAACACCGTAAGGGAGAAGGGTTTCGACCTGTCCTGGGTCGTGAAGGTTCACATCGAGCCCCTCGGGCTGTATTCGAAGAAGATACGCGCGCTCGGCGAACTGAAACAAGGAGACATTGTCGCGATTCCCAACGATCCGACGAACGGCGCGCGCGCCCTGCGCCTTCTCGAGAAGAACGGACTCATCAGGGTCAGGGCCGGAGACCTCGTGACGGCCGGGGATATCACGGAAAACCCGAAATCCCTCAGAATCGTCGAACTGGACGCGCCGCAGCTTCCGCGGAGTCTGGACGACACGACGGCGTCCGTGATCAACACGAACTTTGCGGTGGAAGCGAAGCTCATTCCGTCCCGGGACGCCATTGTCATCGAAGACGGCGAATCCCCGTACGCCAACGTCGTGGCCGTCCGCACGGCGGACAGGGATTCTCCCGCCGTTCAGGCGCTCACCAGGGCGTTCAACTCCCCGGAAGTGAAGCGATTCATCGAAACGGAGCTCGTTCCGAAGGGAATCGTCGCGGCGTTTTAGGGGGGGCTGTACGCGCGCGGGAGAACGGGAGCGGTTCGCCGTCCTCCCGCGCGTCCTGTCGGGATGCATGGAAGGAGCGCATGATGATCGAAGCAGACGGCATAAGCAAGCGTTTCGGCGAACAGGAGGTCTTGCGGGATGTTTCGTTTTCCGTTGGGCCGGGGGACATCTTCGGGATCGTCGGTTGCTCGGGGGCGGGAAAGTCGACGCTGCTCCGGTGCCTGAACGGTCTGGAAGCGTATGACGGCGGAAGCGTCCGCGTCATGGGACGCGAGGTCGCCTCGATGACGGAGCGCGAGCTGCGGGCGCTCCGGAGAGAAATGGGGATGATATTCCAGAACTTCAATCTCATGGAGCGGAAGAACGTCGAAGAAAATATCGCCTGGCCGCTGGAAGTCTGGAAGACTCCCCGGAACGAGATTGTCCGGCGCGTGGGCGATCTTCTGGACCTCGTCGGACTCGCGGAAAAGCGGACCGAGAAGATCCGGAACCTGAGCGGAGGCCAGAAACAGCGCGTCGGCATCGCGCGGGCGCTCGCCCTCAATCCGAAGATCCTGCTTTGCGACGAGGCGACGTCGGCGCTCGATCCGAAGACGACGCTGTCCATCCTCGAGCTTCTCAGGGATATCAACCGGCGGTTCACTGTGACCGTCCTCCTCGTGACCCACCAGATGGAGGCTGTCAAGACGGCGTGCCACAGGGTGCTCCTGCTGGATCAGGGGCGCGTAACCGGATCGGGACGGACGGAGGATCTCTTCCTCGCTCCGCCTGCAAGCCTGAAAAATCTCGTCCGGGACGAATACGCCGTCGTTCCGACCGGAATCAACATCCGGCTCATGTTTCCAAGAGAGATCGCGAGGGAGAGCATCATCACCGGAATGGCCCGCGAACTTGGAATCGACTTCTCGGTGATCGGCGGGCGCCTCGAACGGTATCGCGACGACATCCTCGGTTTTCTGATCATCAACGTTCGCCGCGAAGATTTCGACCGCGTGCAGCGGTATCTCGGGGAACACCGGCTTTTCTGGGAGGCGCCGGACGATGTGGCATGAACTGGCGGCCGCTCTTCAGGAAACGCTCTACATGGTGACGGTCTCGACGGTGTTCTCGGTCCTGTCCGGCTTCGCGCTCGCCGTCGTGATGGTCCTGACATGCGCCCGGGGCCTGCGGCCGAACGCCGCGGTCTACGCGACGCTGGATCTTCTCGTGAACCTGCTCCGCTCCTTCCCGTTCATCATCCTGATGATCGCGATCATTCCGCTGACGCGGTTTGTCGCCGGGACGTCCATCGGCAGCACGGCTTCGATCGTTCCGCTCACGATCGCGGCGACGCCGTTCGCCGCCCGCATCATGGAGGGGAGCCTGATGGAGGTTGACGCAGGCGTCGTTGAGGCCGCCCGCTCGTTCGGCGCGCGCGATCTGCGAATCGTCTTCGGAGTCATGGTTCCGGAGGCGATGCCCTCCATCGTGCTGAACATCGCCGTCGTCGCGATCAATCTTCTGGGGTGTTCCGCCATGGCGGGAGCCGTGGGCGGCGGCGGACTCGGCGATCTTGCCGTCAAATACGGGTATAACAGATTTCAGACGGACGTCATGGCGTATTCCGTTCTGGCGCTCGTTGCGGTCGTCCAGGTCATTCAGGGGGTCGGGACCGCCATATACCGGAGGATGCGATAGCGCGACCCGAAAGCGCCGGACGATGAGGAGCGCCGGCGCCTGTGCTTCTGCTCGCCGGTTCAGTCCTTCCGTCCGACGAAGGCGCCCATCATGATGTCCGGTTCCGTGTAGCGTTCGACGAGCGAGAGGCCCGAGGAGCGGAAGAGCGAGACGTACTCCGCCTCGGAGAAGAGCCCGATCTCCATGGTCTGCGTATGGTAGCGGACCTGTCCGTTCTCGCCGATGAGGTGGTGGAAGGACACTTCGACGACGCTTTCGGATTTCCGCCGTACGTTCTCCATCCGCGCGATGCCGATCTCCGGCCGGTTCACGGCGTCGACGACGAGCGCGTCGTGGAACGTCTCCTTCGTCATCCACGGCACAAGGAGCAGAACGCCGCCGGGGGCAAGATGGCGCGCCATCGACGCGACCGCGCGGCTCGCGTTGTCGTACGTTCCGGCGAAACCGATGCCGCCGTACATGCAGATGATCGCGTCGTACGCCGCATCGAGGCGGAAATCCGTCATGTCGGCCAGATGAAACGGGACGCCCGGATGCTTTTCGCGCGCGATCCGGAGCATGTCGTCGCTCAGGTCGAGCCCTTCGACCTCGTACCGGTCCTTCAGGAAGGGCAGGTGTCCTCCCGTCCCGCATGCGACGTCGAGAAGCCTGACGCCGCCGCTTCGTCCGCACCGCTTCAGGATCCTGTCGACGGCGTCCGCCTCGGCGCCGTACATGTCGGGACGCACATAGAGCGCGTCGTAATAGTGCGCGATGGTGCTGAAGCTCATATCGTTCATGGTTCCGCCTCCCTTTGGCTGCGATGCATGGTCCGTCCGACGTCATTTCCGGACGAAATGAGGAATATTCGTATTGCGTCCCTGGTACGCGGAAAGAATGAAAAGGAGAAAAACGATCGACATTATACGCGGATCGCGTATCCGCCGCAAGAAGGAGGAAAACGACATCGTTCTTGTGAATAGTTGGAAAATATGGTCACGTTGACAGTTCGATGCAGACTTCCTAGAATACTCCGCAATTTACGTCACACACGACTGAAGGACGAAGGAGGGCGGCCCGATGATACGCACGAGGACGAACGACAGAACCGACAGAAATTCCATTTCCGTCATCGTTATTATTCGCTGCGGGGCCCCTCCCGGAGCGCCTGCGGTCGTGTAGACCGGCGGCGCCTTCGGGCCGGAGCCCCGTTTTTTCGGGGTTCCGGCCCTTTTTTTATTTTTGGGAGAGGAGTGATGCCTTTCGGGACAATCCGCCGGGAGTGAAGGATTCGGCGAACACGCACCGGGTGTCTTCGAAACGCGGGAAGCGGTAGGGATCAGTCGCATTGAGGCGGCTTCCCGTTGTATGCAGCGAAAATGGACGGAAAATCCATCTCAAACGAGGAGTGAGTTGTTATGACGACGGTACTGTACGACAAGGATGCGGATCTCCGGCTTCTCTCGGGAAAAACGGTCGCGGTTCTGGGGTATGGGAGCCAGGGGCATGCGCACGCGCAGAACCTGCGGGACAGCGGCGTGTCCGTGGTTGTCGGACTTCAGGAGGGAAGCAAGTCGAAAGCGCGCGCCGAAACGGACGGTTTTGACGTCTTCTCCGTCAGGGAGGCCGTCTCCCGCGCCGACGTCGTGATCTTCCTGATGCCGGACCACATCCAGGCGCAGGTGTATCGCGAATCGGTCGCACCGGTCCTGAAGAAGGGCGCCGCGCTCGCGTTCGCGCACGGGTTCTGCATTCACTTCCACCAGGTCGTCCCCTGCCGGGAGAACGACGTCTTCATGGTTGCGCCTAAAGGGCCGGGGCATCTCGTCCGCCGGATGTACGTCGAGGGACGCGGCGTACCGTGCCTGCTCGCGGTCCATCAGAACGCGTCGGGAAAGGCGCGGGAACTGGGGCTCGCGTACGCGTCGGCGATCGGCGGAGCGCGGGCGGGCGTCATCGAGACGACCTTCGCGGAGGAGACCGAGACGGATCTCTTCGGCGAGCAGGCCGTGCTCTGCGGCGGCGTTTCCGAACTCATGAAGGCGGGTTTCGAGACGCTCGTCGAGGCCGGATACCAGCCGGAGATCGCGTATTTCGAGTGCATGAACGAGATGAAGCTCATCGTCGATCTGATCTTCGAGGGCGGGTTGAACTGGATGCGCTACTCCGTGAGCGATACGGCGAAATACGGCGACATGACCGCGGGGAAGAAAATCGTTGACGATCGCGTCCGCGCGTCGATGAAGGAGCTTCTCGACCGCGTCCGCGACGGCTCGTTCGCGAAGGACTGGATTCTCGAGAACCAGTGCGGACGCCCCAGGATGAAGCAGTGGCTCCGGAACGAGAAGACGCACGGGATCGAACAGGTCGGGGCGACGCTGCGAAGCATGATGCCCTGGCTCGACGCGAAGTCGGCTCCCGGGGAGTAGTTCCATGCGGACGGGCTGCGGGAGGGGAGCGGAAGCCGTGAATATGACGGGGGCGGAAATTCTGGTCCGGATGCTGGCGGAGCAAAACGTGACGCACGTGTTCGGAATTCCCGGCGGAGCGGTCATCCCGCTCTACGATGCGCTGTACGACGCTCCGTTCGTTCATCTGCTCATGCGCCACGAGCAGGCGGCCGTTCATGCGGCGGACGGATACGCCCGCGTTTCCGGGAGGCCGGGCGTCTGCATCTGTACGTCGGGGCCCGGCTTCACGAACAGCGTGACGGGGCTTGCGACCGCGTTCGCGGATTCCGTCCCTCTCGTGCTCGTCTGCGGACAGGTCGCGACGTCCCTGATCGGCGCCGACGCCTTTCAGGAGGCGGATGTGTTCGGGGGAAGCCTGGCGGTGGTGAAGCACAGCTTCATGATCCGCGATCTGTCGGAGATTGCGGAAACCGTCCGGAGCGCCTTCGGAATCGCTGTCGCCGGAAGGCCGGGACCGGTGCTCGTGGAGTTCCCGGTGAACCTTCAGAGGGAATCCGGGAGCTTCGTGCAGGACGCCGGGCCGTCGGTCGGCCTGCACGAACCGGCTGCGCCCCGTTACGGGCAGGACTTTGCCGGGTGTCTGCGGCTTCTCGAAGCGGCGGAGCGTCCCGTGATTCTGGCGGGCGGCGGCGTCGTGCTTTCGAATGCGGCGGATGCGCTTCTCTCGTGCGCGGAAAAGCTTCAGGCGCCGGTCGCGACGACGCTCATGGGGAAGGGGAGTTTTCCCGAGAGCTGCGCGCTCGCGCTCGGCATGGCCGGAATGCACGGCACGCCGCAGGCCAACCTCGCGCTCTCCGAGGCGGACGTCATCCTCGCGATCGGGGCCCGCTTCAGCGACCGGACGACGGGGGCGGTCGCCGCCTTCGGACGCAGGGCGAAGATCATTCACATCGACATCGATGCGGCGGAAATGGGGAAAGTGGTTGCGCCGCACGCAGCGCTGGTCGCGGATGCCGGGCGCGCGCTTCGCGAACTGACGGACGGTCTCGGGAAAGCGAATCGCCCGTCATGGGAAGCGCGTGTTCGCGAATTGAGGGAGCACCCGTTCAACTCCAGGTGTGAGGGCGAATCGTTCCGTCCCCGGGAAATCATCGAGCGGATACGAAACGCATTCGGAGACGCCGTCCCGGTCGTGGCCGACGTGGGACAGAACCAGATGTGGACGGCGTTGCACTGGAAGGCAGAACGTCCGCGGACGTTTCTGACGTCGGGCGGACTCGGGACGATGGGATATGCGTTGCCTGCGGCGATCGGAGCGTCTTTTGCGAATGCCCTGTCGCCGGTCGCATGCATCGCCGGGGACGGCGGATTTCTGATGAATGCGCAGGAGCTGGAAACCTGCGTGCGGTATGCCGTTCCCGTCCGGATTTTCGTCTTGAACAACGGGTGCCTCGGCATGGTGCGGCAGTGGCAGGAGCTGTTCTGGAACGGCCGGTGCTCGCAGACGGTGACCGGAACGCCGTGTGATTTCGTCCGTCTGGCGGAGGCGTTCGGAATCCCCGGTTTTTCGTGCTCTTCGCTTCGCGCGCTCGACGCGGCCCTGTCGGACGTCGTTTTCCGGCACGGCCCGGTGCTGGTCGAATGCCGCATCGCGCAGAAAGAGAATGTGTTCCCGATGGTTCCGGCCGGACGGGCGCTGGAGGACTTTCTGTCCGGCGCGCCGGGGGCGTGAACGATTTTTTTCAGACATTCGTTGGGAGAGTGAGCGAGATGAGCGGTTCCGAGAGAAGAATATCCGTTGTGGCGGAGGACACGCCCGAGGCGTTTCTGCGTCTGACCGGCCTTCTGGCCAGACGGGGGTTTCGTTTCCGCGAGATGAGCCTGGGACGGACGATGCGTCCCGGGCTCGCGCGATACACGCTTGTGCTTCCGGGTGACGCGGGGACGGCCGAGCAGGCGATCCGCCAGCTGCGAAAGGTCGTCGACGTCCTTCATGTCGAGGACGTGACCGGCGACGCGTTTCGGGAACGGTGGGTCGCGCTGATCCGCTGCGATCTTCCGGTGAAGGATACTGCTCTGCTGCACTGCTTGCTGGACCGGACGTCCCTTCGTGTGATCGGGGAGGGGGCCGGAACGATGCTCCTCGAAGCGAGCGGCGACAGGGAGACGGTGGATGCCTGCGTCGAAGCGATGTCGGCGTTCGGAGTTCGGGACGTTCTCACGGGCGGTCCCTTCATCATGGGGCTCTCTTCGGGGGAAGGAGAGTCGAACTGAATCGACCTCTATTCTTCGCCCGGGAACGGACGGTACAATAGACGTGATGTTCTCTCACGGAAGGAGCGAATCGTTCATGCGAATCTGCGACGGCGTTTCCTGTACGGAAGGCTCCTGCGCGGATGTCCGGCGCGACAGCTGCATTATCCCGGATAGTGATATCGATCCCGGCGCCATCCGCGTCGTGCTGATCTCGGAATCGGCGCCGCAGGCCCGCGAGGATTGCTATTACGCTCCGGGGGATCCGCTCTTCGCCCGGACGACGACGGAAGCCTTTCGGGACGCCGGAGTCGCCGTCGCGTCGATGGACGATCTTCTCGCGTCCGGCGTCTATTGCACGACGGCCGTGAAGTGCGCCAAGCTGCGCCCCGTCATTTCCGCCCGGACCGTCCGAGCCTGTTCCGCTCTCCTGGAGAAGGAACTCGTCCCGTTCCGGAATGTACGCGCGTGGCTCCTCATGGGAGATACCGCCATTTCCGCGGTCAACGCGATCGCGAAACGCGAGGGGATGCCCCGCGTCATTCCCGCCGGATCGACGTACAAACTCCGGAGCGGTGCGTACTTCTTCCGGGGCGCGCGCGCCTTTCCGTCCTACCTCCAGGCCGGTCCGGGGTTTTACATCGAGAAGAGCAAACGTTCGATGATCGCGGACGATATCAGATCGGCCATGGCGCTGCTTCCGTGAGATCGCCGCAGGAACGTGGTGTCGGCGGAAACTGCCCCATAGCTTCGCAGATGCGGTATGCTATTCGGGTTCTTTCCGTCCGCCGTTAACGCTATGTTTTTTGAAGGGAGCGCTTTTCCGATGTCGTTTCGACAGCGTGTCCGGTCGCTGGTTTTCGCCTGCGGGATTCTTTTCGCCCTTTCGTCCGTTCGTTGCGCCCTTGCCGCGCAGCCTGTCCTGCTCGTTCCGCCGGGACCGCTGATCCTCGCGACGGTTGGAATTTCACGGGGAGCGGACCTTCGGATCGAGGTCTGGAAGACGCAGGAGGAGGCCGTAACGCGCCTTGTGACCGGCGACGCCGCGGCCGTCGTCCTTCCCGTGACGGTCGGCGCCGCGTACTCCGCGAAGGCGGACATCGTCCTGATCGGAGCGTTTCGCGAGAGCGTCTTCTCGCTGATCGTGCGCGACGGCGTCGGCTGGGAGGATCTCCGGGGGAGGGAGATCCTCGTCGCCCAGGGGCGCGGCACGGTGCTCGACTCGATCTTGCGGAGCGTCCTTTCCTCGTACGATCTGAGGCCGGGGCGGGACGTCACGCTGCTCTACGCTCCCGCCCCCGAAGCAGCCGCGCTGTTCAGTCGGGGGAAGACCGCGATTGTCGCGCTGCCGGAGCCCTTCGCGTCCCTCGCGCTCGAAAGCGGCGGGCGATCGCTCGATCCGCAGGAGGCATGGGGGCGCATGACCGGAGCATCGGCGCGGTTCCCGGTGGGGGGCGTGTTCGCCATGCGTTCCGCCTTGCGGGGCAATCCCGGAAACGCGTCGCTCGTGACGAACGCGATCGCGGCATCGACCGCATGGTTTGCGGAACATCCGGAACAGGCCTGCGATCTGGCCGGACATGCCTTCGGGATGCCGTCGGAGCGGTTCCGGAAAGCACTGCCGCGGATTCACATCTCATTCGATTCCGTTGAGGCGTGTTCGTCCGACGTCATGTCGCTGCTTGCGCGGCTGTACGATACGCTCTCGCCCGACATGGCGCCGCCTCCGGCGGCGCCCTTCTATATATCCGGAGGGGATCCCGCGAAACCATGAAGCGGCCGCTTCTGGGCCTCCTGGGGGCGATCGCGCTCTGGGGGATCGCCGCGTTTTTCGTGGATACGCCGATAATTCTTCCGGGGCCGGCGGAAACGCTGGCGCGCCTCGCGATCATGGCCGACGCGGCGTTGTTTTCCTCCGTTGTTTCGTCGATGGGCAAGGTCCTGGCCGTGCTCTGCATTGTCGTCTGTCTCGGCGTCGGACTCGGAATGGCGCTCGGACTGTCCCCCGCGCTCCACGAGGCGTTTCGTCCGCTGCTTCTGGCCGCGCAGGCGATGCCCGTGATCTCGTGGCTCGCGCTCGTCGTGTTCGCGTTCGGAATCGGCTGGCGCGGGCCGGTTTTCATCGCATCGCTCGCCTTTCTGCCGTCGGCCGTTTTCACGACCGTCGCCGGAGTGCGGCACTTCGAACGGGATCTCGTCGAAATGGCGGATCTCTACGGGGTCCGGGGCGTCCGGCGATGGAGGGACCTGTATCTCGGGTCGCTGGCCCCGTTCATGAAGGCCGTCGTGGATACGGTCTCGGGCGGCGCGTGGAAGGCGGTTCTCGTCGCGGAATATCTGTGCGGCGGCGACGGACTTGGCGTCCGCATCGCGTGGGCGCGGCAGATGGCCGATGTCGAGGGCGTCTACGCGCTCTCGCTCGTCGCGGTGCTTCTGGGACTTCTCGGCGAGTGGGGCGTCCGGACGGCGATCCGGGGCGCGGGGCGACGATGGATCCCGTCCTGACCGCGCGGAATCTCGGCGCGTCGTTCGAGGGGGAATGGGTCTTCCGTTCCTGGGACGTCTCGATTGCCCGCGGAGAGCGAATTGCGCTGCTCGGGCGCTCGGGGTGCGGCAAGACGACCTTTCTCCGCATCGCGGCCGGACTGGCGGTCCCTTCCGAAGGGGAGATCCGCGTCCGCGCGTCGCGGGTGGGGTACGTCTTCCAGGAACCCCGGCTGATCCCGTGGCTGTCGGTGCGGAGGAACCTCGCCTGCGTATCGGATCGCGATCGGTCGGCGATCCTCGCGGGCCTGCACCTGTCGGACGCCGCGGCCGCCCGGACCCCCGACCTCAGCGGCGGCATGAAGCAGCGCGTCAACCTCGCGCGGGCGCTCCTGACGGAGCCGGATGTCCTTCTGCTCGACGAGGCGTTTTCGTCGCTCGACGTCGCGCTCAAGCTGCGCCTGTTTTCGGACCTCGAAGGATTGTGGCGCCGAAATCCTTTCGCCTCCGTCACGGTGACGCACGATCCGCGGGACGCGCTCCTGACGTCCGACCGGATCCTGCTGATCGGGGGTGCGCCGGCGCGGATCCTTCGCGATATTCCCGCGCCGCTCTCCGCGGAACGGAGCTATGGGGATCCCGGCGTCGTCGCCCTGGAGGCGGCGATTCTTCGGGAATTATCGGATGTCTCGCCTGCGCGACAGTCCTGAACGAAGAGACGAAAAAGGGGCCGTTCCGGTTCGGAGCGGCCCCTTCGCTGTGCGGTGCTAGATCTTGTGGCGCTTGAAGTAGTGCGTGTGGAGCAGGTGGTGCGACTTTTCGCCGAGCGGCTTGCCGAGATATTCCTCGTACAGTTTGATGATGTCGGGGTTCTCGTGGGACTTCCGCCGCGTCTTTCCCTCGTCCTCCCGGTAGATGGCCTGGGCGCGTTTCCTGATGATTTCCATCTCGCCGTGGTGGTAGGGCTGACCGCCGCCGCCGATGCAGCCGCCGGGGCAGGCCATGATCTCGATCGCGTGGAAGGGTTCGACGGTCCCGGCTCGGATCGAATCGAGCAGCTTCCGCGCGTTGCCGAGTTCGTGCGCGATGCCGATGTGAAGCTCCAGATCGCCGACCTTGAGCTTCGCCTCGCGGCACCCTTCGAGACCCCGAAGAGCCGTGAAGTTCACGTCATCGAGCGGTTTGCCCGTGAGCCATTCCACGGCGGTGCGCGTCGCGGCTTCGATGACGCCGCCCGTCGTTCCGAAGATGACGGCCGCTCCGGTGGATTCGCCGAGCGGGGAGTCGAAATCGCCCTCCGGGAGCGACATGAAGTCGATGTTCGCCCGCTTGATCAGGTGGGCGAGTTCGCGCGTCGTGATGGAGATGTCGACGTCGGGATTCCCGTTGACGGCGAACTCCGGACGGGCGCACTCGTACTTCTTCGCAAGGCACGGCATGACCGACACGACGACGAGCTTTTCGCGCGGAATGCCGAGCTTTTCGGCCAGATAGTTCTTCGCGATCGCGCCGAACATCTGCTGCGGCGATTTGGCCGTGGATGGGACGTCAAGCAGATCGGGGTACTGGTGTTCGAAGAACTTGACCCAGGCCGGGCAGCATGACGTGAGGATCGGCAACCGGACGCTCTTGTCGCCGGACAGGAACCGCGTGATCCGGTCGAGAAGCTCCGCGCCCTCTTCCATGATCGTGAGGTCGGCGGCGAAATCCGTATCGAAGACGTAATTGAAGCCCATCTGCCGGAGGGCGGATGCCATCTTTCCGGTCACCAGCGTGCCCGGCTCCATGCCGAAGCATTCTCCGAGCGCGGCGCGGACGGCGGGCGCGGTCTGGACGACGACGACCTTGTCGGGATCCGCGATGGCTTCGATGACCTGCCAGGAGTAGTCCCGCTCGACGAGCGCGCCCGTGGGGCATACGGCGACGCACTGGCCGCAGAACGTGCAGACGGACTCCTCGAGAGGCATGTCGAACGCGGGCGCCACGACGGCGTTGAAGCCGCGGTTCACGCCGGACAGGGCTCCGACCGTCTGGACATCGTTGCACATCGTTTCGCAGCGGCGACACATGATGCACTTGTCCATGTCGCGTGCGATCGCGGGGGAAACATCCTTCTTGTATGTGGACTGCGCGCCGCCCTCGTACCGGTTCTCGCGGAGGCAGAAGCGTTCCGCGAGATCCTGGAGGTCGCACTGGCCGCTCTTCGCGCAGGTCAGGCAATCCTTGGGGTGATCGGAGAGCAGCAGTTCGAGGACCGTCTTGCGCGCGTTCAGAACGCGCATGGTGTTCGTGTGGACTTCCATGCCTTCGGTGACCGGCGTCGCGCATGCCGGGGCGAGGTTTCGCCGGCCCTTGACCTCGACGACGCAGATGCGGCAGGAAGCCGCCTTGTTGACGACTCCGAGGTCGTGGAGATCCAGATGGCACAGCGTGGGGATCTCGATGCCGAGCTGCTTCGCGGCATCGAGAATCGTGGCCCCCTTGGGGACCTTCACGTACTTTCCGTCGATGTTCAGGTTAATCATCGCTTCGTCCTCCTCAGGCTACCGCTTCGAGATCGCACCGAACTTGCAGGTGGCGAAGCATGCCCCACACTTGACGCACTTGTCCTGGTTGATGACATGGGGTTCCTTGACCTTTCCCGAGATGGCGCCGGCAGGGCAGACCTTGGCGCACATCGTACAGCCTTTGCACTTGGCCGGATCGATGACGTACTGCATCAGGGACTTGCACTTTCCGGCCGGGCATCGCTTGTCGCGAACGTGCGCGAGGTATTCGTCGTAGAAGTTGTCGAGCGTCGACAGGACCGGGTTCGGCGCCGTCTGTCCCAGACCGCAGAGCGACGTGTCCTTGATGATGCCGGCGAGTTCCCGCAGACGGCCGAGGTCCTTCTCCGTCGCCTTGCCTTCGGAGATCTTCTCGAGCATTTCGAGCATCCGCTTGTTGCCGACGCGGCACGGAGTGCACTTGCCGCAGGACTCCTCGACCGTGAAGCCGAGGTAGAACTTCGCCACGTTGACCATGCAGTCGTCCTCGTCGAGGACGATCATTCCGCCGGATCCCATCATGGAACCCGCCGCGATGAGGTTGTCGTAGTCGATGGGCGTATCCAGGAACTTCTCGGTGAGGCATCCGCCGGACGGACCGCCCGTCTGCGCGGCCTTGAACTTCTTGCCGTTCCGGATGCCGCCGCCGATGTCGAAGATGACTTCTCGCAGCGTGGTGCCCATCGGCACTTCGACGAGTCCGACGTTGTTGACCTTGCCGGCCAGGGCGAAGACCTTCGTCCCCTTGGACTTCGCCGTGCCGATCGAGGCGAACCACTCCGCGCCCTTGAGGAAGATGACCGGAATGTTCGCGAAGGTCTCGACGTTGTTGACGTTGGACGGCTTGCCCCAGAAGCCCGACTCGGCCGGGAAGGGGGGCTTGCTCGTCGGCTCGCCGCGTTCGCTCTGGAGGGACCGGATCAGCGCCGTCTCCTCGCCGCAGACGAACGCGCCCGCGCCGTAGTACATGTCGATATCGAAGGAGAAGTCGCTGCCGAGGATGTTGTTTCCGAGCAGGCCGGTCTCACGGGCCGCGACGATGGCCTTCTGCAGGCGTTCGACCGCGAGCGGGTATTCCGCGCGGATGTAGACGACGCCCTTGCTCGCGCCGATCGCGTAGCCGCAGATCGCCATTGCCTCGATGATGGAATGGGGGTCTCCCTCCAGCACGGAGCGGTCCATGAACGCGCCGGGGTCGCCCTCGTCCGCGTTGCAGATGACGTACTTCTGGTCCGCCTTATAGGACGCCGCGATCTCCCACTTCAGACCGGTGGGGAAACCGCCGCCCCCGCGCCCCCGGAGCCCGGACTTCTTGACCTCGTCCACGACTTCCTTGGGAGTCATCTCGAAGAGCGCCTTGCCGAGCGCCATGTATCCGTCCCGGGCGATGTACTCGCCGATATTCTCGGGATCGAGGAAGCCGCAGTTGCGGAGCGCGATGCGGAGCTGTTTCTTGTAGAAGTCCATGTGCTTGGAGTCGGAAATGTGCTCGGTCGTCTTGGGGTCCACGTAGAGCAGACGACTGACCTTGCGTCCCTTGACGATGTGTTCGGCGACGATTTCCTTCGCGTCTTCCGGGGTCACCTGGACGTAGAAGGTGTTGTCCGGGGAGATTTTGACGATCGGGCCCTTTTCGCAGAAACCGAAACAGCCCGCGATGACGACCTTGACTTCTTCGGCGAGACCCTGGGCCTTGATTTCGGCCCGAAGAGCGTCCACGATCTCCAGACTCCTGGAGGAGGTGCACCCGGTTCCGCCGCAGACGAGAACGTGCATTCTTACATTGGCCATGTTCTGTTCTCCTTATCCGGGGGATGCCCTAGTCGTGAATGCTCTTGCTGGACAGCGGAATGATCCCGTCAACCAGCTCGCCCTTGAGAATATAGGAATCGAAGATCTCCGTAATTCTCTTGCCTTTCACCTCGCCGAACGTCACGGGTTCCTCTCCCGGACGCACGATGGTCACCGTGGGTTCGGAATGGCAGTAGCCCATGCAGCCGGACTGGGTGAAGACGATGTTTTTGATGCCGCGCTTCGTCGCTTCGTCCATCATGGCGGCCATCGTTTCGCGCGCGCCTGCGGCGATGCCGCATGTCGCCATGCTGACCTTCACTTCGATGAGCTTGTCGATGTTCTGCCCCTTCTCACGCAGCTCCGTCGCGTTCTGCATGGCGGCTTTCATCTTCCGAAGGTCGTCCAGGGACTTTACCTTATCCATGACAGCACACCCCTTCACATGCCTTGTCCTTTTCGGAGTCGCCCGCTTTCGCGCGGTATTCGGCAATGATTCCCTCGACGTCCGACGGCTTCATGCGTCCGAACACGCGCCCGGCGACGATCATGACCGGCGCCAGACCGCACGCGCCGACGCACCGGAGCGTATCCAGCGAGAAGAGCCCGTCGGGCGTCACCTGACCCACCGTGATGCCGAGGATTTTTTCGACCTCGGAGACGATATCGTCGGCCCCGCGAACATAGCACGCGGTTCCGAGACATACCGAGATCGGAAACTTTCCCTTGGGAACCATCGTGAAGAAGGAGTAAAACTTCACGACCCCATACACCTTCGCGACCGAAAGTCCCAGCGCGCCGGCGATGAATTCCTGGACTTCCCGGGGAAGGTAGCCGAAGATCCCCTGCGCCTTGTGCAGCACGCCGATGAGTCTTCCCTTCTTGTCCGGGAGTCCGTCGATGTACGCCTGAAGTTCCTTGTACCGTTCGACGTTTCCGTCACAACAGCCTGACATACCTGCGCCTCCTTGCCATGGATGTGGTATGGATCTATTGTTAATGCTCACGCATTCACAAACTGATATTCAACAAAAAAACACCCCCATTCGTCACGTCCCAGGGGGGAAAACACGAAAAAAACGACTGTTCCAGGACACACCGGCAAAGTATACCACCGAAGCGAACCCTTTGCGCCCGGAAAAGGGGAATGCACTTTTGTTCCGTACACTCGGACGCAATTACAGCACCAATTTTATAAAAGTGTCTGACTTTGTCAAGGAATGTCCGAAATTTGGCGCTACTGGAGGAAATTGCTCTTTCGCACGAAGCAGCGTTCGTACCCCAGAATGATCAGGGTCGTGATGAGGGTGAGAAAGACCGCCAGCGCGTCCGCTTTCGCGATGTCGGTCGACAGCTCCGAAACATGGGTGTAGATGACGAGCGGAAGGATCTTGACGCCGATTCCGGTGAGGGAAAACGCGGTCCCGAACGCCCCCATGCTGACCGCGAAAAGCAGCGACGATCCCGCGAGAACGGCCGGGCCGATCATCGGGAGAAGCACCCGGAATAGGATCCGCACCGGGCCGGCTCCGAGACTGCGCGCCGCTTCGAGGAGGCTCCAGTCCGCGGTGCTCCAGGCTGCCGTCATCGTGAGAATCATGCGCGGGATCAGGAAGTAGCAGTAGGCGACGACCAGCCCCCTCCACGTGAAGAGAAAGGCCGAAAACTCGAGGGGATTGATGTCGAAAAACTTCTTGATGAGCAGTGTCACGAAGCCGCTCGTTCCGAGCAGGACGATGAAGGCGAAGCCGACGACGAGGCCGCTGAAGGTCAGCGGGATGGAGGCGAGCGTCAGAATCGCGTTCTGCATCCTCGGGCCGCTCCGGTGCATGCCGTAGGAGAGCGGAAGACCGATGAGAACGCCGAGCAGCGTAGTGCTCACGGAAAGGATGAGACTTGTAGCAAGGGATTCGCGATACAGCTTCGAGACGAACATCGACGCGTAGTTCGAAAGGGAGAGCCTTCCCTCCAGGAAAAGGCTCTCCCAGACGACAAGCGTGAGGGGCCAGAAGAGGAAGAACGCCAGCACCCCGACGAGGGGGAGAAGCAGGATCCAGATCCAGCCCCGCGGAATCATGTCAGTTCTCTCCGAGCACTTTTGCGCCCCACATCCGGGCGGCTTCCTTCTGCACGGTTTGCGCCTTGACCCAGTCGACGTCCTTCGCGCGCGCGTAGTCCGCATCGGGAAGGAATTTGTCCGCGACATCCGCCGGAAGTTTGAACCCCGGCAGGATCGGGCGGACATAGCCCTTCGCGAAGAGCCCCTGTCCCTCTTCGGAGAGGATGTAGTTCAGCCAGAGTTTTCCGGAGTTCGGGTTCGGGCCGCCCTTGACGAGGCTGAGGGCGTACGGGGACGTAATGGTTCCCTCTTCGGGAATCACGATGTCGATCGCGTCGCCGAGCCCCGCGATGTACTTCGCCCGGTAGGCGTTCATGTCGTACGTGATCCAGACCGGGATTTCGCCCTTCAGGAACTTGTCGAACTCCGTCGTCTTCTCGATCATCCGGACGCTGCCCGCCTTCTGGAGCGCAGCGAGGTAGTCGATGCCCGTTTCGAGTTTGTCGAGGTCGCCGCCGTGCGCGTACGTCGTCGCGATCACGATCGCGTAGCCGATTCCCGTCGTTCGGGGATCGAGGTAGACGACCGACTTCGCGAATTTCGGGTCGAGAAGGGCCTTCCAGCTCTTGGGCGTCTCCTTCACGAGGCTCTTGTTGACGACGAAGACCACCGTCGCCTTGTGGACGCAGAACCAGTTCCCGTCGGCGTCCCTGAGGACGTTCGGTATCTTGCCGAAGTTCGTCGGCTTGAAGGGCTCGGTGACGCCCTTGTCCTTCGCCGCGGGGCCGAAGGGCATGAAGTAGTACGCCGTATCGGCCTGCGGGTTGTTCCGTTCCTTGTCGAGACGGACGACCGTCGCGCCGCTTCCCAGGTCGTTGAACGAAACCTGGATGCCGTACCTGGCCTGGTAGCCGTCGAAGAGCGCCTGCCAGTTCGCCCACGTGGGTCCGGTATCGTAGCTGTTGATCCCCTTCTCTTTCAGGGCCGCCTCGAGAAGCGCCTTTTCCCCCGGGTACAGCTCCGTTCCGAGGTCTTTCGCGGTCGCGATAGCAGCGAAAGACCCTGCGAAAAGCGCCGCGCATGTCGCGCACAACACCAGTTTCCGGAACATGTTGATGCTCCCTCCTCAGGTTTCCGTATCAGGTTCGGGAGTCCTCGACTCCCGTCGTTCGCACGCATATGGGAATCTCCCTATTCAAAAAGGACGCGCACGTCCTCCGCCGAAAAACGGAGTTCCACTTCGGTTCCGGCTTCGAAAACGGTTCCTTCCGCATTGAGGACGTCCGCCAGGATGCGTTCCCCCGCCA
Organism: uncultured Synergistaceae bacterium; assembly: GCA_937870605.1. GTDB lineage: Bacteria > Synergistota > Synergistia > Synergistales > Aminobacteriaceae > CALFXN01. The sequence continues at coordinate 260 of CALMZW010000024.1, read as the reverse complement.
CGTCCACGGCGCCCCGGATCAGCGGGCCCAGGAAAATACGCCCTTCGACCGTTCCGGGAACGGCGCACGCCTCCGTGTCCGGCGTCATGTGCGGACCGTCTTCGTCCCGATGCGCGCGCGGCGCGACCGCGACCCTTTCGGGGCGAATCGCGAGCCTGCATGGCCCCTGCGCGTGCTGCGCGACGCCGGGTATTGAAAGAATGCGTTCCCGCCACCGGACCTTTCCGCCTCCCAGGTAGTCGGCGCGCAAAAGGTTGTTG